>CAZLVM010000011.1:0-11458 GCA_964562875.1 uncultured Methanosarcinales archaeon
CTGCGCAGAATAACCGCCCCATTCAGCAATATCATCAAGTGTGCACTGAACTGCAATTATCTCAATATATTCCACTTCATCTTCTGAGTCGCTGTCATCACCCATATAATTAATAGTGAAGAAATCATTTAAAATATTTTTGGTAGTATTACCACTCCTGAATAGGGATTACTAAAACCCAAAGAATCCTTTCTTTTTATTTTTGCCTGAAGCCTTTTCAAAGTCTTTCAGAATTTCCTTTTGTTTTTTTGAAAGTGATTCAGGAACATCAATTCTTATTGTGATGTTCTGCGAGCCTGTTCCATACCCTCTAATGTTGGGGATGCCTTTGCCCTTCATCCTCATCACAGTTCCAGACTGGGTTCCTGCAGGGATTTTTAATTTAGCTTTGCCGTCAAGCGTAGGAATATCCATCTCTCCGCCCAAAGCAGCTGTTGTGAAAGGTATTGGGGCTTCCATGAAGATATCATTGCCGTCTCTCTGGAATATTTTATGCTCGTTTACATGAATAACAACATAAAGGTCTCCAGAATGCGAGTTTCTTTCGCCTGCTTCGCCTTCGTTTTCAACTCTCAACCTTGTTCCTTCATCAACTCCTGCCGGAATCTTGATTTCAAGCTTTCTTTTTTCATCAATACGGCCTTCACCATGGCATCCAGGACATGGATCTTCTATAACCTGACCAGCCCCTCCGCACCTTGAGCATGTTTTTGTCGTGGAGAAAATGCCGAAAGGCGTTCTCTGTGTTGTTTTTGAAAATCCCTGGCCATCGCATTCAGAACACTGCTTCATTCCGTCTGTTTTTGAACCTGAGCCATCGCACTTCCTGCACTTTTCAAGCTTTTTTATGTTTATAGTTTTCTTTACACCCTTTGCAGCCTCTTCCAGCTCAACATCAATATCAACCCTTAAGTCAGAACCTCTTGACGGTCCCCTGCTGCTTTTCCTTCCAAAGAAATCTCCGCCAAAAAAAGAGTCAAATATGTCTCCAAAGTCAAACCCAAAGTTTGCAAAGTCAGAAAAATCAGCGCTTCCCTTGCCAAAACCTGAAAAGTCAGCTGTTCCAAACTGATCATAGTGCTGCCTTCTCTTGTCATCACCAAGAACTGCCGCAGCCTCATTGATTTCCTTGAAATTTTCAGCGGCATCAGCCTCTTTGTTTATGTCAGGGTGGAATTTTTTTGCAAGATTCTTGTATGCTTTCTTGATTTCCTCTTTAGATGCGCTCTTTTCCACTCCCAAAGTATTGTAATAGTCTTTTGTCATTATGCCATCTCCCTGATTATATCTTCAGGCCTTTCTGCAATATAATCCGGACTCACTTTTAAAAGCTCTTCTTTTGGGAGGAATCCCCAGACAACACCCATTGTGCTTATGCCTGCCTCTTTTGCCTCTTTCAAGTCCCCTGAAGTGTCTGTTACAAACAAAGCTTCTGACTCGTCAAGATTGAACTTTTTTAGAATGAATTTTATCTTCTTGATTTTGCTCTCGATTTTGTCAGCTCCAATGATTATGTCAAACAAACCCATCATATTTTCCCTTTTCAAATCCATTTCCATTATATCCTGGAAGTTTGAGCTTACAACAGCAACCTTATGCGTTTGCTTTAGTTTTTTCAAAACATCTTTTATTCCCTTGAAAGGCTTTGGCTTTACTTTTCTTAGCCTGTCAATCTGCTCTTTCTTGATTGCACCCATGTCATCGACTCCCATTTTTTTCATGGCTTCATAAAAATTAGTCTTGTAAAGCTTAAGAAAGTCCTTCATGCTGTTTATTTTTACCTTGCAGTGTTTGTCGCATGTTTTCCTGACTATGTCATACGCTATGTCAATCGTGTCAAAAATCACACCGTCAAAATCAAATATAACAACTTTTATCATTTTACCAGGTTTTTCAGGTCCTCAGGCTTTATTTTCAGCTTTGCAAAGATTTCATTTTCTATACTTTTCATTATTTCCTTTCCCCTGGCAAGCTTTTCAGATGAACCATACTTTTTTTCCCAGGACTTGTACCTTTTATCAAGAGAAACAATATTGACCTTTCCGCACCTCTTGTCAGCGTACTGCAAAAGCTTGGCTTCAAAATTGCTGGTTTCCTCGATAACACCTTTAAAATCATGAAATCCCACAACTTCTGCAATTTCAGGAAATCCTTTTTCCTTCAGAATCTTTTCAGCATCCCTTGCGTGATCTTCTCCAGGTTTTGTCATATCATGAAGCAATGAAGCAGTGTCAACTAATTCAACATTGATGTTGACTCCTGCTTCCTTGAGCTTTTTCGCAAGAAAAACAGCTATCTTGTTGACTACGAGAGTGTGCTCTACTACGTTCTGAGGTGTTTTCTGCTCAATGAGCATCTTCATGCACTGCTCTCTGGTAGGTAGGTTCAAGCTATCACTCTTTTTTTTCTTTTTCTTCGTCGACAACTTCGGCGTCAACAACCTTTTCATCCTTGCTGCCTTTTTTCCCTGCATTTCCTGCTGCCCCGGCACCAGGGCCTGCTCCTGCAGGACCCTGCTTCTTTGCCTGTTCAGCAGCAGCCTTTTGGTACATTTCAGTGGCTGCTGCTTGGGCAATCTTCTCAATTTCCTCTAATTTGGACTTGAGTTTGGCAATGTCTTTTTTCTCAGGCTCCATTAATTTCTTCAGTTCATCAAGGTGCTTCTTGATGTCCTTTATCTGGTCGTCCTTGACTTTGCCTTCCATGTCCTTTAGAGATTTTTCGGTGGTGTAGATGAAAGCATCCGCCTTGTTAATAGTTTCTATTTCATCCTTTTTCTTCTTGTCCTCTTCAGCGTGCGCATCTGCGTCCTTCTTCATCTTTTCAATCTCTTCATCGTTTAGCTTATTAGGTGCAGTAATTGCTATGTTCTGCTGCTTTCCTGTTCCCATGTCTTTTGCAGTTACATTCAGGATTCCGTTTGCGTCAATGTCAAACGTAACCTCAATCTGAGGCACTCCTCTCGGCGCTGAAGGAATTCCAACTAAGTCAAACCTTCCCAATGAATTGTTGTCAACAGACATAGGTCTTTCTCCCTGCAGCACATTAATTGTGACTGCCGGCTGGTTGTCTGCTGCTGTCGAGAAAATCTGGGATTTCTTTGTAGGGATTGTAGTGTTTCTCTCTATCAAAGGCGTTGAAACGCCCCCCAAAGTTTCTATTCCAAGCGTTAAAGGCGTCACGTCAAGCAAAAGGATATCCTTAACCTCTCCTGCAAGCACGCCTGCCTGGATTGAAGCTCCCTGCGCAACGCATTCCATCGGGTCAACTCCCCCTTCTGACTGCGATCCTATGAAATCCTCAACAAATTTCTTGACAATTGGCATCCTTGTAGGTCCCCCTACCATGATAACCTTCTAGATGTCGCTTTTGCGAAAATGAGCGTCTTCAATTGCCTGCTCCAATGGATGGAGGCACTTTTCAACAATAGGCTCTACAAGCTGTTCAAGCTTTGTCCTTGTCAATTTCATTATAAGGTGCTTTGGGCCTTTGTCCGAAGCTGTTATGAAAGGAAGATTTATGTCTGTCTCCATCATTGTGGACAGCTCAATCTTTGCCTTTTCCGCAGCTTCCCTAAGCCTCTGCACAGCTGTGTCGTCTTCGCTAAGGTCGATGCCTTCCTTTTTCTTGAACTCTGCAACAAGGTGGTTCATTATTATGTCATCCATGTCTGTTCCGCCAAGCTGAGTGTCCCCTGATGTTGAAATAACCTCAAAGACACCGTCTCCAAAGTCCATTATTGTAACGTCAAGAGTTCCCCCCCCGAGGTCAAAAACAAGAATCTTCATTTCCTTGTCTGACTTGTCAAGGCCGTAAGCCAAAGCAGCTGCTGTAGGCTCGTTGATTATCCTGACAACCTCAAGCCCTGCTATTGTTCCAGCGTCTTTTGTAGCCTGCCTCTGGTTGTCGTCAAAATATGCAGGCACAGTAATGACAGCCTTGCTTATTTTTTCTCCGACAAAATCCTCTGCATCCTTCTTTATCTTCTGAAGAAGGAAAGCAGAGATTTGCTGAGGCGTGTATTCCTTTCCGTTTATGGAATACTTATGGGTTGTTCCCATCTTTCTCTTTGCAGCAATTATAGTATTTTCTGCATTGGAAACTGCCTGCCTTCTTGCCGGTTCGCCAACTAAAAGCTGGCCATCCTTTGTAAATGCGACAACTGATGGGAATGCCTTTCCGTACTGCGTAGTGCCCTCTGCAGACGGCACTATTGTAGGCTTGCCTGCCTGAAGCACAGATGCTGCGCTGTTTGATGTTCCCAAATCAATTCCTATAATCTTTTCTTTCTTTGTTTTCTTTTCTTCTGTCATTTTTATCTCCCCACTATTTGTTATTTTTATTATCGTCACTCTTTTTTTTGCTAACCTTAACCTTGCTGTGCCTCAGAATCTTTTCATTGAGCATGTAGCCCTTCTGAAGCTCCTCAAGCACAATTCCTTCCTCTTCTCCGTCGACAGACAGCATGACCTCATGGTAAAAAGGGTCAAAGTTTTGTCCAACGCATATGATTGGCTTAAGCCCTCTGTTCTTCAGGAAGTCATGAATCTGCTTGTGGATGAGCTTTATTCCTTTTGAAAACTCATCATTATGGTTGTTTTCCTTCATTGCCATGTCAAAGCTGTCTATTATTGGAAGTATCTCACCCAATACTCTTGATTCAGAGTATTTCCTGAAGTCTACGGTTTCTTTGTCGCATCTTTTCCTGAAGTTTTCAAACTCTGCCTGCAATCTCTGCAGGTCGTCTGTGAGTTCGTCAATTTTCTTTTGGTATTCCTCTTCTTTTTTTGAGGAATCTTCCTTTTTTGCCTTTGACATTTTCATTATCCGAAATAACTTGGTGCCTCTGTCTTTGTGCTTTTATCGCCTTTCTTTGAGTCATTTGACTTTTTGTGCTTTTTCTCAAACTCTTCCATTGCTTTTGGCTTCTTGATTTTGCCAAACTGCTCTTCGTAGTTCTTTATCATCCTGTCCATAAGCTCTTTAATGAGAGTCATATGCCATGGTTCAACCATCACTGTGTTGTGCTTCAGCATCAATGAAGGTCTTCCCTGGGTTCTCGGGTCATTTCTCGGTGTTATGCACCTAAAATCCATGATAAACTGCATTGGATTGAAGTTAATGCTCATCTCATGAGCAAAAAAAGGATCTCCGTCATTTATTGTAAGGTTTATTTTTTTTTCTTCTTCCATTTTTATCATTCCTCCAGTATTTTTCCGAGTATAACACAGTCCCGGTCCTTGCCGTAGTGCGCCTTCAGTGTTCCTTCCAGTTTATAGCCAAACTTTCCGTAATAATCAGTCAAATCATCTTCTGTATGGATTTCCACTTTTGATTCTCCGACAATCTTTTCAGCTTCTGCAACAAGAGCAGAGCCAATTCCTTTGCCCTGGAAATCCTTTGCAACTGCAATATGCTTGAACCTTGCAACTTTCCAGCCGTCATTCTGAATATCCTCTGTTATAACCAGCCCTCCAACAACTTTTCCATCCTCTTCTGCAACAAGCATGCTGCCAATAAACTTCTTTAGATATTCAAGATTGTCTCCAACGCTTTTCTCAAAAATGTTGTGCACTGGAAATGCTTCCTTGTAAACTGCAATCATATCATTCAAATCCTTTTCCTCGGCTTTTCTTATCATTTTACACGACCCCCATTTTTTCCAAGTCCTTTTTCAGCTGCTTCTGCCCTTTGAACAGCACAGCGCCCATGCCAATCTCTTTTGCAACCTTGACATGCCTTTCGTCATTGTCTATGAATATGCACTCTGCAGGCTTTAGCCCTATTTTCTCGAGGCATATCTTGAAGATTTCCTGGTTTGGCTTTGGCATGCCTACCTCGTTTGACATAATAACAGCGTCAAAAATAGCATCAATGCCAAACTTCTTTTTCTCATATTTTACAAAATCATCAGCATTGTTTGATATAATTCCAAGTTTGTACCCTTTTGCCTTGATTTCTTTTGCAAAAGAGAACATTGTTTCAACTTCCTCTGCAAACTCACAAGCTTTTTTCCTTAAACTTTCAACATCAAGGTTTGTATCAGTGTTAAGGCCGTCAATAAATGCATTCCAAAACTCATCAGAACTTATCTTTCCAATCTTCCACTTGCCCCAGCTGGCATCATGGAATGACTTGTTGACCCGGCTATAGCTCATTCCTGTAAGAGCAGCGATATGCTCTCTGATTTTACGCGGGGCGTCCTCTACCAAAACACCTCCAATGTCAAAGATTATTCCTTTTATCATTTCATCACCTTGTAGCTTAATATGCCCTTCAGCCTCTCGCTGTCGGGAACAAGCTCCTGCAGCCTTCCTCCGGGAATTGTATCATTGCGCTTTAAGTATGACGCCCATTCCCTTACTGACTGAGGGTCATTTGGGTTTATGCAATGATTGAGCCAAAACCACTGAAGGGTTTTTTGGCCATGCTCACTGCATGTCCCAAGCCTGCACTGAAGCGGCTTTATGCTGTGTATTATGCAGCCTTCATCTGTGTTGTAAAATATGCATGTGCCGTACTGCTTGCCTGACTTTATTGTTAGAGGCCTCAACATCTTTGTGTTGAATATCCTAACTTCCTCAAGGCAGTGCTGTTTAAGATCTGCTTCTGTCAATCCAACAAACTGAGCTATCTTTGGAACGTCTTCAGGAACCAAAAATCCGCCAGTATGCTTGCAGCAGTTGCCGCACTTGCCGCAGTCCTTTCCAATTTTCAGCATCTCGTCCTTTGGCGTCTCTTTTTTTATTATCACTCACATCACCTTTTTGCCTCTTTTTCTGTTGATTTAAAGTCAACAGGTTTTAGCTAAAACTAACTGATATTTAAATGTTTCGTTTTTGTTTGGAAAGGTTTAAATACCAGCTATACAGATAAAAGCGTATGAGAATACTAAGGCACCAGGTAACTATAATAAACATAAGAAAGCCTGCAAGAAACCTGAACAATGAGCTGCAATGGTTTGGCTCTTCGCTCGGGCTCTTTAACCTTAGAGACAAAGACAAGTCATGCTTTAGAATTTTCATAGAGCTTCTAAAAGCAGTCAAGCAGCACCAACCTCTTACAAGTGATGAGATTGCAGAAAGACTGCAGCTTACAAGAGGGACAGTTATCCATCACCTCAACAAGCTTATGGGATCAGGGATTGTTGTGCACGAAGGAAAAAGATACCTGTTAAGAGTAAACAATCTTGAGATTCTTATTGATGAAATACAAAACGACATTGAAAGAACATGCGATGACCTGAGAAAGGTTGCAAAGGACATTGACAATATTTTGGGATTGTAACTACCTTTTCTTCTTTACCTTTTCTCTGACAACCCTTACTCCCTTAATAGCATCTTTTGCATCTTTTATCCTGTCCCATGCAGTCATGGCAGAGTCCTTGATTGCCTCTTTGTTCATGCTTACCTTTCTGTAGGCAACAAGGCCTGCAAGCACAATTACTATCACCAAAAGAAGGCCTATAAACCACCCCTCTGGAAAATAAACATTAATATTTATGTTTACAGAAGTGCCATTGAATGAGTATTTTGGACTGTAAATAATATCTCCGACACCGCTCATGTTAATAGATTCAAAAGGAGTTTCAGGTGTTGTGTTTTCTGCTACAGATGCACCAGTAATCGGCGGGGATAAACTTAGATTAGGACTGCCAAATGAAGGCGAGTCGTTTGGATTATCTAAAAGAGATGTTATATTTGCAGTGTTTGTGGTGTCCGTAGTATTTGTCGTGTTTGTTTCGTTTATAGTATCAAGAGGCTCATCAGAAGGCTTTTTGTGAAGCTGAAAGATATAGTTAGCTATTTCAGAATCTGCATAATTGACAGTTATTGTTATGTCATCATCGTCCCCGCCATCAATGTTAAAGCTGTGGGAATCACCTACATTTATCTCAACACCTTTATTGCCAACCCTGACAAGAGATGATGATGAGGTTATGCCAAGAACCCTTAGGGTATAGTTGGCATCATAATAGGTAAACATAAGTTTGTCAAGAACGGCCATGCCTTTTGTGAGGTTTGTGCCTTCAATAAAATCAGATTCATAAGTAGTATATCCCTCGCCTTCTAAAGCGCTGACTGTAAAAGAAGCTGCAACAGCCAGTAAAACCAAAAAAACAATCCTCCCTTTTATCATTAACACCCCTAATAAGTAAAAACGTGTTAATATAATTTAAAGATTACTGCTGTTTTTTTATCACTGGCTTAAACGAAAAAGAATTATTTAAAAATAAAAAATCAGTAAAAGTTTCTTACTTCTATCTCAAGCAGAGCCCTTCTAACAAGGACATATGTTGTAAAGCCTGCTCCAGCGACAAGCACTGTGATAAGGCCTATTTTCCAGTATGCGCCGCTTGCTGTAAGCCATGAAGCAAACTTGCCCCATACTCCTGCGACTGCTCCCCATACACTTCCTGCAACTGACTTTATTCCTGAGCCAATATTGCCGAAAATTGCTCCAATTCCTGAAAGCTCTTCCTGATTTTCAGGCTCTGCTTCTGGCTCTGGTGTTGGCTGTGGTGTTGGCTGAGGTGTTGGTGTTGGTTGAGGTGTTGGCTGAGGTGTTGGTGTTGGCACAACTGGTGCAACAACATCTGAAGGCAGTGTAAGTGTGAACAAAGCGCTTGAAGATGTTAATATGTTGTCAACCTTAATAAGCAGGTCATGCTTCAGCTCTGTGTCCAGGTTTACTCCGCCCTGAGCTCCTTCCATTATAACAACTTCTACAGGATTTGATGTTACCTTTACCTTTACTTCATTCTTGATTGTGTTAATGTCAAGTATCTCTATTGAATGGTTCTCTCCTTTAAATGTGAAGATAAACACATCCTGCTCATTAAGAGTCATTGTTGTTGAACCGCCCATAGGGATTCCAATGTCTGTGTATGTTGTTCCGCTGTAATAAGAGCTTGAACTCCTTCCGCTTCCGCCGCCTGAGCTTCCGCCAGTATTAGCAGGAGGTGCTGCATTAACTGTTATTGTAATGTTTTCTAAATCAGATGCGCTAGCGCTGTCTGTAACTGTAAGAGTCGCATTATACTGCCCAACTGTTCCATATGTATGAGCTGCAACTGAAGTATTTGAGTGGTTTGTACCGTCTCCAAAGTCCCAGTCAAAGGTCATATTGTCTGAAGGGTTAGGGTCAGATGATGTTGATGTGAATGTAACTGATCCGCCAACTGTTATTGATGTTGATGAAGCAGATATTCCTGCGACAGGAGCATAATTTATAACATCTGTTAAATTTCCAGGACCGCTTACTCCAGCATCATAAGTCTGGCCGTTTTGTGTTATTGTTCCTGAATAGATTATGCCGTCTGTTATGTTTGCGTTTGTTACAACGCCATTTTCTATAGTTGTGTTCACAACATCTGAGTTTGTTACTGTCATGTTGTCAAGCACTGAGTTGGTTACTGTTGAACCAGCCTCTACAACTGCTCCATTCTGAAGAGTTGAGTCAGTTACTGTTGAAGCGTCAACTGTTGAGCTGTAAACGCTTGAGCCTGTAACTGTTGAGCCTGCCTCTACTGTTGACATGTACACGTCTGAAAAGTCCTCTACAGTTGAATCTGTGAGGGTTGTTGCTCTGACCTGTGAGTTATTTGTTATAACGCTGTTGTCAACATCTGCGTTTGCTGATACAAGCGAATCGGTAACATCTGAGCCATCAACATCTGACATGACTATGCTTGAGTCGCTTATGTTTGATGTGCCTACATTTGCGCCAACTATTCTTGAGTCTGCTGATACAGTTGAGCCTGTCACGTCTGCGTTTGATGATACAAACGAATCGGTTACATCAGATGATGTTACCTCTGAAATCATAATATCTGAGTTGCCAACATTTGAAAGTGTTACATTTCCACCGTCGACAGTTGAATCTGAAACATTTGAGTCAACTATGCTTGCAAAGTTTAGCAATGTTGAATTTGTAACATTTGAAGGGTCTATAAAACAGTCTGTTGCTGTAAGACCTACAACAACTGAATCAATAACTGTGCATCTTGTAAGGTCTGAATCGTCAACTGTTGAATTTGTTATAACTGATTCGCCCATTGTTGAGTTAATTATCACTGAATCTGTGATGTTTGAGCTTACAAGATCTCCTGCCTGGTAGCTGTCTATTGTTGAGCCAACTATGTTTGACAAGATTATGTTTCTGTTTGTATCAATAGTTGAATCTGATATTGTTGATTCTCCAACATCATCTCCATTAACAAATGTAGTGTTTGTTATGCTTGAATACACTATTTCGCCTGTGTTTGTTATGTCGCTTAATGATATGTTTGAAAATCCTGCAACTGAGTTAAGAAGACTTGAGTCTGCAACATCAGCGCCAAAAAGGTCTGAATTGTCAATAGTTGAGTTGTCAACAACTGAATTGCCTGAAACGCTTGAAGCAGATACTGCTGAATCGTCCACTGCTGAGCTTGTTACACTTGAGCTTGTTTCAACAACAGTGTTTGTTATTGTTGCATTTTCAAGTGTTGACCCGTTTATTACTGAGCCAGCCATTACGCTTGAGCCTGCTGAAACAGCTGAGCTGATTACATCTGAGCTGTCAACTGTTGAAAACAACACATTTGAGCTTTCGACATTTGCATTGTCAAAGTCTGAGCCTGCAACAGATGAGTCTGATATAACATTTGAGCCGTCAACTGCTGAATTAGCAACAATTGAACTGTTGACATCTGAATTAGTTATGTTTGAGTTGTCTGTTATAGCGTCAAAAAGACTTGCAAGATTTATTCTTGAGATTCCATCAACCAGTGAGTCGACTGCTCTTGAGCCCAAAAGCTGAGGTATATCCATTACTGTGTAGTTTCCTGAAGCATAGTATGTTCCTGCTATTGTTGAATTAATTACTTCGCTTGTATCAGCAACAGTTGTTGTGGTTACAACACTGTCTGTTGATGTTACTTCTGTGTTTGAAACAACATTAACTGTGACATCATAGTCTCCAAGAGTTGAATCTCCAACATCAAGCAAAACATTAACGCTTTGCGATGGCTGAAGATCCACTATAGCTGTCTGATTAAGGCCAATTTCTGAAGCCCCGTCTGTGTTTACATATGAAACTGTGTAGTTGTCTACAACATTTCCGGTGTTTGTTATTGTTATTGTGAAAGTTGCATTTGCTGAATCTGTTGTTCCTTTCCATACGCTGTCTGCTGAAATGCTTACATTCTTTACAATAGCGTCAACTGTAACAAAAAGTGTTTCTGAGCTTTCTGTGTAGTTTTCTGACTGAGGATATGTAAGTGTTATATTGTAGTAGCCTGGTGTTGGGAAATTAACAAGCTGGCTCCAGTTGATAAGACCTGAGTAAAGAACTGATGCATTCCTTGTAACCTCTATAATATCTTCACCGTACAAAAGATCTGCTGATATGTTTACATCAGCTCCTTCGATTACTGTTATGTCTGAATCTCCATTGTTAAGTTTTAGGTCAACAG
>CAZLVM010000012.1:0-11072 GCA_964562875.1 uncultured Methanosarcinales archaeon
AGCCCATTGGTTTTACAACAGCTTTTTTATGATATTTTTCAAATAGCTTTTTTAGCATGACAGCGCAAAGCGGACAGTTAGGGTTTTTATTGCTGCCAACTATTGTCCGATAATCCATTGAATACTTTGTTTCGTTCATTATTTTGAGCTTATTGCCTATTATGCTTGAAATTTTGAACTCTCCTAATCCGAATATTGAAAGCCCTGCGAGCATAATATTAAGCACTCTGGGATACATTGAGAATTTTATTTTTGGGCTGTAAATTGCATCTATGTTTTTTTCAGCAATTCCTTCCATGAGCTTGTTGAAATCGCTTTTGTTAAGCAGTTTTTCAAGCAGGATGGATAATATGATGACCATCCGCTGGGCGATTATAACTCCAGGTATTCCGTTGCATAAGAATGCGCCATCTCCAATTCTGATATTCCTTTTTGCAATAACCTTGAATTTTCCTGCAAAATTAAAATTCCGGTCTGTAGATTTTTTCATCATTTTATTCACATTAATTTTGCTTTTTTTCACAAGCGGAAATCCCTCTTCTTTTTTTATTGCAAAGTCATGGACTATGCATTCAGAATCTCCTTTTGCCACGCATTTAATCTCTTCCCCTTTCATGAATGTTTTGAACAAAGGCTCGGAACCGCCGGCTATTACACCCCTCATGTAATCATCAACAGGATTTTTTTGCTGTCCATACATTTTTTTATAAGTTTCAGCGAAAACACTGTTTGAGCCATTGAGAACTGCGCGCACGGGATTGTATTTTATATCTGTTATTCTGTAGTGTCCAAAGCCGTCCTGGGTTGCGCCGTTTACAAATTTGTGGATGTCTTTTGCGTTAAATCCGTATCTTTTCATCAGCACTTCAGTTGCGGTCTTTCCGTTTACTTTACCAAGCCAGTACAGCAGGTTGCTGCCCTGTTCTCCAAACTTTTCAACAAGAAAGTGCTGGAGGTATGCAAATCCTTCAAGCGAGAAAAAGGTGGTCGGGTCGCCCCAGACATAGAGTATTCCCTTTTCTGTGCATATGCCTCCGTATGTCACAAGATTATAAAAAAATTGAGTTATCTTATTAATTGCCATTCTCTATTTTAATTATCCCTGTTCTACTTTGTGGATTACAATACCATCATCTGTTATTTCAAGAGGATGGACATTTTCGTTGTTGTTTGTATGCCTCATCTTCCTTACCAGAAGATTTCTTGAGAATTCTCCTATCATGCTTTCAAACTTTAGCAATATAACTCCATCACAAATAAATTCTGATATTGTGTCTCTTGAGATGTATTCCCCTTTTTCTGCAGCTTCTGAAATCAGCATTGTTGTGCAGTGGTCAACATTTTTTAGGCTGTTGACAAAATTATAGATAAACCTCTTGACAATAAAGTCCCCTATGATAGGCGGGGCAAAGAACGACCTTTCTTTCATTATGTCTACAAGAGATATATCCTTTGATGATTCATAGATAGGCGCGTTGATTGAAAGAGTTGAAACTGAATCAATTACAAGACGCTTGAACTTTCCTTGCATTACTTTTTTAACAATCATGTCAGCGGTGTCCTGGTCAAGGTCTTGTGTAGGTATGTACATCAGCTCGAGCTTTTTCTTTTTTTCAAGCTCTGCAAAGTTCATGCCAAGCAGGGCAGCCTGACTCCTGATATCATTTGTTGACTGTTCAAAAGAAACATACAGCGACTTGTCCCCAAATTTTTTTGCGCCGTTGTAGACATACTCCATGCTGAAGATTGACTTTCCTGTTCCTGGAGTTCCGCAAAGAAGGATTGTTGAAGCAACAGGGAATCCTCCTTGAACAAGCTCGTCAAAGCCTTTGATTCCTGTTTTTACTCTGCTAATCTTGATTCTGCCTGGTTTCGCCACTGTATTCACCTCTTTTTAATATTTTATTTTGCCTAGTAGTATAAAAGTTTTCCTATTTGCCCTGAATGGTTTCATTAGCGCAGTTTGGGAATTCTTACCTGTTTTTTTACAGACCTGTGAAAAACAGTTGATATTGTTTTTGGGTTTCTGTTGAGGAGGGTGCTTATTTCCTTGTTGCTTAGCTCCATGCCATTCTTCATGCAGGAAACAAGACACTCAAGAAAGCTCTTTCTCCTGTCAAGAAAAATATCTGATGAGACAAGATGGCTTTGCTCAATTCTGAAAAATCTTTGGCCTGATTTTTTTGTTGCGTTGCTATACGTAGCCCAAATAGTTCTTTGATCTCTTCCAAGAGCTTTGCTTATTTCGCAAAATCTCATGCCTTTATTTTCTTTTAGATATCTTACTGCTGCCTCAAGAGGGCTTGTTTTTCTGCTTGAAAATATAGAAACAGGTATTAATACGCTGTTAGCCTCTTTTTTTAGCATAATTTACTTACTCTGTAGGATTTAGTATATATTTGTTTTGATTTTAGCTGTTATTCAACTTATCATGTAAGAATATGTCTTATTTGGTGTTTTTTGCTGTTTTACTTATTATGTAAGATAAGATATAATTATGCTATTTTTTCTATAGCAAGTACGTTTTAGCTTTACTTATTATGTAATCAATAAAAAATAAGAATTTAAGAAAAAGATTATTTTTTAGGCTCTTCCTTTTTGCCAGCTGCAGCTCCTTCAGCAGGCTTGCTGCCATCTGCAGGCGCAGCAGTTTCAGCAGGCAAGAGCTCATCGATGATTTCAGATGGAATCTTTGCTTCGTTAAGTTTTGCCTTGATTGCTCCTCTTTCCTTGCCCTGCATAGAATCGATAATCTGCTTGGCCTTGGAGACAAACTCTTCCCTTCTCTCTTCCATCTCTATTTTCAACTGCTTTCTTTCTTCTTCAAGCACCTTAAGCTCTTCAGCTGAAAGCTCTGTCTTTCCCTTTTCAATCTTGTCTTTGAAAGCGCCGTTGTTAATATCAGCAATTGTGTCTGCAGCAGCCTTTCCTTCAACCATGATTCCCATTGAATTGCATGTGCCGCAGATTTCCTTTACTCTTGCAAAATTATCTTTTCCCAAAAGGTTGTCTGCCTTCATCTTTGCAACCTTGATAACCTGTTCAATTTTAACGTCGGCAATCTTGTCCCTTAGCGGGTTGCCTGAGCCTTTTTCTATTCCGGCTTCTTTTTTTATCAAAGCAGACGCAGGAGGAGTTCCTACCTCTATTTGAAATTCTTTTGTTACAGTATCTGCAATAATCTTGACAGGAACCTGCATTCCCTTGAAATCAGCAGTTTTCTTGTTTATTTCTGCTACAACCTGCCCGATATTAACTCCGAGCGGCCCAAGGGCTGGTCCAAGCGGAGGAGCGGCTGTTGCCTGCCCTCCATTTACCAAGCTTTCTACTGTCTGCTTTCCCATGTTTATCGTGAATCCGGTCCTGTTTAAAAAACTTACTCTTCTCTGTCTTTATGATCATCTGATTCTCTTCTGATGACCTTGACAGCGTCCATCTTTACTGTTATAGGGATTGGAACTGCTGCTTCAAGAAGTTCAACAACAACCTCTTCTTTGGTCTTGTCTATTCTTGTAATTTTTGCCTGTTCTCTCTTGAAAGGTCCTGAAATAATTTCAACAATGTCATTTTTCTGTATGTTGACTTCTCTCTTGACCTGCTCAAGCATATGTTCAATTTCTGAATACTCTATAACATTAGGAAGAATGCCTCTTGCATAAGGGACGTTGAATGCAGACTGTTCTGCATTTACTCTGTCCTTTGCTTCTAAAAATATGTATCCTCTCATTCCATGAGGCCTTATTACTGAATAAACATCAAGCTTTTTTTTCTTTGCATTGCTTGCAACAAAATCCATAACCTGGTCTTCCCTGTTGGCTGTTGTCCTTAATGCAAAAATGCTTGTTTTTGGTTTTTCTTCGCTTTCCATTTTTTCCTCATGTTATTATAAGCTTCATCATCTGAATCAAAAATCCTATAAGCCCGATTACTGCCATGCCCAAAGCGCTGACCTTAACAATTGTTTTGAATTCCTCGCCTGTAGGCTTGTGAGTAATTCTAAGCACTCGCCTGCACTCTTTAAGGAATGCTTTTACTTTCTGTTTTTTTGTCTGCTGTTCTTCGCCTTGCATTTTAGTTTCGGTTACACTGCACCTTTAGTCGCTTAAAGAAGCAGTATATAATTTAGATTGCATAGGTGGTTTATAAATGTTTTGATTCGGCAGAATCAAAACTCCGAGAGCTATGTTCGAGGTTGTTTTGATTGGGGATTAAAACTTCGAGAAATATGTTTAAGGTTCTTGCGGCTGGTTATTGGCGCTTAGAGTTTCAAGCGGGTAAAGGCACTGGTGACAGGATAATCTTAATTCAATATCACTTCCGTCCCCATTGCTGTTTACAAGCTCATTTTGAGGCGGGCCGAGAGTTATGGCACTGCATTTTCCGCATTCATATGCAACATATACAGAGTCCCCTTCATTTTTAGGTATTTCAAACACTTTGTAATTTCCCCCTATGTCTGATGCCATCTTAACTCTTCCAAATGTATCATTTGGCTGAAACATGCCTGAAATATCTGTGACATTAACGCTTTTTCCCCAGTCTTTAGCAGGTTTTGCCCATTTGCCAAGCCAGCACTGCCTAAGCAATTCAATTGCTGCTATTTGCGCTTCGTTTTTGTCACTCATTAGAAAATCAATCCACGAATTCTATTCCAAGCTCTGATGCCATCTCTTTTTTCTGCTCGCCTTTTATTGTTCTTTGCGGGCCGAAGATTTGAGATGATTTTACGCCTGTTACTATCAGCATTGTTCTGATTGTCTTGTCCATGTCTTCGTAAATCTGAGCTCCCCAGATTACAGTAGCTTCCTCTGAAAGCTTTTCAGAGATGCATTCAACAACCTTTCTTGCCTCGTTGAGAGTCATGTCAGAGCCGCCTGAAATATTGATTAATGCTCCGGTTGCCCCTCCAATATCAACATCAAGAAGGGGGTTTTGGATAGCTTTTTCAACAGATTCCTCTGCCCTGTTTTCGGTGTCAGACTCGCCGACACCTATCAGCGCAACTCCTCCTTTTCCCATCACAGCCCTTATGTCTGCGAAATCAAGGTTAACAAGTCCTGCCTTTGTGACAAGTTCTGCAATTCCCTTGACAGCATTTGTAAGAATTTCATCAGCAACTTTGAATGCTGTATGCAAAGGAAGGTCTGGCGCAAGCTCGAGGAGCTTGTCGTTTGGAATTACTATTAATGTATCAACAATATTTTCAAGTTTTTCCAGGCCGATGATAGCGTTTTCATATCTTCTATGGCCTTCCATTGTGAATGGTATGGTTACAATTCCAACTGTTAATGCGCCTATTTTTTTTGCAACTTCTGCAACAACAGGCGCAGCGCCTGTTCCTGTTCCTCCGCCAAGACCGCATGTGACAAAAACCATGTCAGCTCCCTGGAGAAGAGTCTTGATGTCGTGTTCGCTTTCCCTTGCTGATTCTTCGCCTATTTTTGGATTTGAGCCGGCGCCCAATCCTCCTGTGACTTCTTTTCCTATCAGCAGTTTCTTGTCAGCAGACGCATAAAGAAGATCCTGAGCGTCTGTGTTTACAGCGATTGTTTCAGCTCCGGCAATTCCAACTTCTGTTAATCTGTTGATTGTATTGTTTCCGCCTCCGCCTGCTCCGATAATTTTGATTGCAGCCTGGTGCTTTTTAAGCAGCTGCTCCAGTTCTGCATCTGTTTGATTTGGTGTTGATGATGCGGTTGCCATTTTCTGAGGCACGCGATTTATATTTTCATCTGTTGAAGGAGAAATTTCCATCCTGCTCTCGCTTTGTGGGACCTCATTATTTTGAGGGGCATTGTAATTCTGCTCTGGCCTGTTCTCAGGTTCATTGTTATAGTTATTATCGTCGTTAGCACTGAAATCTTCCAAAATTTTCACCTCATACAAACTCTCAAAATATACCAAAAATCTTAGTTTATTTAAGCTTTTCTCTATTCCAGAGGAGTAATATCAACCTTGCTGATTCCAGTCACCAAGCGCTTTATTTCCTCTGCCATTTTGTCGAGAACTTCTTTAGGTATATCTTTTTTCTTGAGCTTGATTTTTGCCTCAGATTCCTTTACTTCAATTTCAGCATCCTTTTCCCCGATGCTTAGAATTACGTTAAGGAGTGACTTTATTTTTTCTTTATTGTCAGTTACTATCCTCTTGACAACAATGTCATAAACCAGGTCTTTTCCTGAAAGAGGGTGGTTGAAATCAACCAATATTCTGCCTCCGCTTACTGATTTTATTGTGCAGACATTGCCGTCAACATTGAGCTGCATTCCCTGTTCAGGCCGTATTCCCTGATCCTTGAATTTTGATATAGGAACGAGCTTGATTAGCTTTGCATTCTTTTTTCCAAATGCCTCTTCGGCTTTTAGCTCGAAAACATATTCTCCGATTTCCTGCCCTTCAAGCCTGTGGTCAAGCCCTTTTAGCAGCTGGCCCTCTCCTACGCAGATTATTATTGGGCCGTAGATTGAGTATTCGCTGTGTATGTTATTTTTTTTTGAGACTTCTTCGTTTGTTGTGTCAAATATTATGTTTTCATCTTTTGTCTTTCCGCTGTATTCAATTTCAATGAAATCCTTTTTCTTTATTGGCATGATAATTCACCTATATTCTTGTTTTTATGTAATCTGATATTTTCTTAACAACATCTTTTACGCTTATATCTGAAGTGTCAATGCAGATATCATAGTTTCCTTTGTCTGTATAGTCAATATTATAATATTTCTTGTATCTCATCTCTTCAGACTCTCTTCTCCGCACTATGTTCTGTTTTGTTGCTTCGAGAGTTGTATTTTCTTTTTCCTCTTTTCGCAAATCTTTGAATATTCTGTCTGAAGCAATGTCAGAATCAACATCAAGGAATACTTTTATTGAGTCAGGAATAAACAGAAATGCAAGTCTTCCGTCAATTATAAAGTTGTCGTCAGCTTCTCCAAGAGCTTCCTGCCAGGAATCAAGCTTTTCGTCAATTTCCCTGCTTTCTTCTGCAGCTCTTGAGAGCTCAAGAAGAGTTATTCCTTTTTCTTCTGCCATGCTTCGCATGAAATCTCCTGTTGAGAAATGCCTCATCTTGAGAATTTTTGCTGATTCTTTGGCAACAGTTGATTTTCCTGAGCCTGGCGTGCCTGATATTGTTACTATCATAGAGACGAGGTTAGACAAGTATTATTTAAATATTGGCATTTGACTATCCGGCAATAATTAACTTTATATATAACCCTAAATTCTATAATCATATAAAATATTACACGGGGGACAACAAAATGAGCAATCAATTTCAGCCAATATTTATTTTGCCAGAGGGCACTCAAAGGACTTCAGGAAAAGGAGCCCAGAAGATGAATATAGATGCAGCCAAGATGGTTGCAGACCAGGTAAGATCAACGCTTGGGCCAAAAGGAATGGACAAGATGATTGTTGATACCATGGGAGATGTTACTATAACAAATGATGGTGTTACAATTCTTAATGAGATGAATATAGAACACCCTTCTGCAAAGATGATTGTTGAGATAGCAAAAACACAGGAAGATGAAGTAGGGGACGGCACAACAACAGCTGTTGTTCTTGCAGGGGAATTTCTCAAAAATGCACAGGAGCTTCTTGATAAGAATATACATCCAACAATAATCGCAAAAGGATACAGGATTGCCTGTGAGAAGTCAATGGAAATCCTGAATAGAATTTCAGAAACTGTTACAATAAAGGATAAAGAAACACTTAAGAACATTTCAATGACTGCGATGACAGGGAAAGGGGCAGAATCATCAAAGGAATGCCTTGCAAATATTGTTGTTAAGGCAGTTGTTGATGTTGCTGAAGAAAATGAAGGCATCTTTTCTATTGACAAGGAAAATATCAAGGTAGAGAAAAAGATTGGCGGCGGAATAGAAAATACAGAATTAATAGAAGGCGTTGTGCTTGACAAAGAAAGAGTTCACGCAGGCATGCCAAAATTTGTAAAGGATGCAAAAATTGCGCTTCTTGACTCTGCCATTGAAATAAAAGACACAGAAATTGATGCAAAAATCCAGATAACAGACCCGTCCCAGATGCAGGCATTCCTAACTCAGGAAGAGAACATGATAAGAGACATGGTCACAAAAATTGTTAATTCAGGGGCAAATGTAATTTTCTGCCAGAAAGGAATTGATGATATGGCTCAGCATTTTCTTGCAAAGAAAGGAATATACGCTGCAAGAAGAGTGAAAAAGTCAGACATGGACAAGCTTGCAAGGGCTACAGGCGCAAGAATAACCACAAGTTTTGACGACCTTTGCGAAAAAGACCTTGGAAAGGCAGGCCTTGTTGAAGAGATGAAAGTCAGCGATGAGGCAATGACATTTGTAAGGGCATGCAAGAACCCAAAGTCAGTAACCATTTTGGTTAGGGGCGGAACAGAGCATGTTGTTGATGAAGTTAAAAGGGCTATTGATGATTCAATAGGCGATATAATAGCAGCTATTACTGTCGGAAAGGTTGTAGGCGGAGCAGGAGCTTCAGAGCTTGAGCTTTCAAAAGAGCTAAACAAGTTCTCAAATTCGCTTATAGGAAAAGAACAACTTGCAGTGCAGGCTTTTGCATCTGCGATAGAAATAATTCCTATAACACTTGCAGAAAGCGCAGGTCTTGACCCAATTGACAAAATGGCAGAGCTGAAGTCAGCTCATGATAAAGGAATGAAATGGGCAGGAATAAATGTTTTCACAGGCAAGGTGATTGACGCTTGGAGAGCAAAGATTATTGAGCCTCTAAAGATAAAAACACAGGCAGTGAAGTCAGCTTCAGAAGTCGCAAATATGATTCTGAGAATTGATGATGTCGTAGCAGGAAGCTCGAAGCCAAGCATGGAAGGAATGCATTCTATGCCTCCAGGCGGAATGCCTCCTATGTAAAATCACAATATTTATAAATCATAAGATTAAAATATTGTAATAGTACGACAATTAAAAAAAAGAGGTTGATAGAGAATGGCTTTGAAAGCTTCGGGACCATTGAAGCCCAAGAGAACGGCACCAGTTTATTCTTCTACAGGAGGTACTGTTGATGAGGATTATGAGTTAATGCCTCACAAAGAGCTTGCTTCGCTGAGAGATCAGCTTAGAAAGCTTAAATCAATGCCGGTTGAAGCAGGAATGCACACTGGAGCATCCTTTGAAGAACTTACAAAAAGGATGGATAGATTAATTGAGATATTTACTGAGGCAGAACACCAGCTCAAACTTGAGGAAGGAGCTGTTTCTTTTAAGGAAAAGATGGCTCCATTCAGCGCAAGGCTGGACAAGGTGCTTGAGCAGAATTCTGAAATTGCAGAAGGTGTTGTTGCTTTGGCAGACATACTTACTGAAATAAAAGAAAAATTGGAAGTAGGCGTTATTTACAGGCCTGAAAAAGGCGAGAAAAGGGAAGAGCCGGAACAAATTCGGGCTCCGCCAAGGCAGATGCCGTCTCCGCCTGGAGGAATGCCTCCAATGCCTGGAGGAATGCCGCCTATGCCTGAAGATATGTCTTTCCCAGAGGGAATGCCGCCTCCGCCAGGTCCAATGCCGGGCGCATATCCGCTTCCACCAAAGAAAAAAGGACTTTTTGGAAAATGATTTCTCCTCGGAGACTGGATTACGAGAAAGCTGGAGTTATGCTAAGGCATCTTTCCAAGGCAGGCAAAAAGCTGAGGGAAAAGGAAATAGTCCATAAACAGCTTGGAGAACAGATAAGCCAGATAAAAAAGTTCAGCAGCAAAAAGGACTTTCGGGCGCAGATAGCAGAGCTTGAGAACAGGATTAATGAGGCTCTTGAAAAAGAGCAGAGAATAATTCATCATCAGGAAACAGAAAATTCAATTAACAGAAGACTTCTTGACAGGATTCAGGGGCTTGAGATAAAGCTCGGGCATTACATGAAAACAAAAGCGCAGAGAGATGAAAGGCTTAGAGAGCTTGAGGTGAAAATTAAGGGGAAGTCCAAGGCAAGAAAACAGGATGTCCAGGCAATAGAAAAGCAGATAACCCTTCTTGAGCGGCTTTATGAAAAGATAAGGAAAGAAGGAAGCTATACCGAATCTGATTTGTTAAGAGTAGAAGACAAAATTTCAGATTTAAGATCAAAGTTAACTATATTAAAAAAATAATAAGCAAAAAATAAAAATATTTTTCTTAAAGATCTTTAGCCATAACAGTTTTTCTGTTGTTTGACTTTGCCCTTTCGCAGGCATCCTTTACCAGCTGCTCAGCTTTCTGATTAAGAGCTTCTGCAACATCTCCAGCAACATTGTAGTCACCGGCAATTTCCTTTATCTTTGCTTTTACTATCAACATTTGTTTTCACCTCATTAAGAATACCTTAAAAAACCTCCATTCTCTATATAAATCTTTCTGAAAAGCTATTTAAGAAAGCTCTTGATACTTGGAATTATGAGCGGATTTAATACAGTGGATGATGCAAAAAAGTTTCTTGAAGGAATTATTTCCAGCCAAACAGTAACAAGAAAATTTAAAAAAAAAGCAAAAGTAAACGGCAAAGTAACATATGTGGAATTAACAGAAGAACTTAATCTTGTAGCTGATGTTGCATGCGGAATAGACAGGTTTGGCAAGCCGATATATGATTCAAGCGCAGGAGGATATATTGCTGGTTCTGTATGGATTGTTGACCCGAGATTTGAGGGTGGAACATTTAACTGGGTTTGTAACTGCGGCATGCAAAGAGGACATATTGCAGCATATGAAGTTCTTGAAAAGGACGGAAGAATTGTCATAAGAGGCCCTAATCCTAATACCAATGTGCTTGGAGTAAGGAAAGTTCATAATGCGCTTTCTGAAATGGGATATGTTATGGGCTTAAACAGGTTTTACACGCGTTTAGAAGAACAAGTTAATGATGAGCAAACCAAAAGGCCAGCTTAGATTTTTCTTTACTGTTTAATCTTGCAAATGCAAATCTTTCCATTTGAATTATATCCCCTTCTTTTAAGTTTGCCATTCCAGACTCGCCAAGGCCTTTCTTTTCCTTTTTGTCAGGCATTGAGACAGTAACATCAACCAATTCTTTTGAAACAGGAAGCCAGTGGATTATCATAT
>CAZLVM010000013.1:0-5025 GCA_964562875.1 uncultured Methanosarcinales archaeon
CAACGGATTGCTGAAATTACGTTGCAGGTTCCTAATGTTGAAGGTACACATGTGCATTTCACTCCTGCGCACCATTTTGAAATGGGATTATTGACAAAAACAATTATGCGGGAATTAAGAAATCCTAATAAATGCATGCTTAGTGTTGGTTCTGGCCCATCTTATTTAGAACAGCTGTTAGTTAAAAGATTTGGGGTAAGCCCAGAACAAATTGTTTTAAGCGATATTTCACCAGAGTACATACCTGATGGGTTTGAATTTCATCAATTTGACATGTATGAGGATTGGCCGGATTTTGGAAGAGCTTTTGATTATATTATCTTTCCTGAAAGTCTTTGTTCTTTATCATTAAAGGGAAGTATGAATCACGGGATGATATGGGAAGACAATTCTACTGTAGGTGCAGCTGCTAACATTTTTGATAATACCTTGCCTCATTTAAATCATGGGGGGCAGGCAAGATTTGATGGGTATGCACATAAAGAATTATTTGATGCGGCAATACAAAAAACAAGATTAAAATATCCTTTAGCAAAAGTTACTTACAGGAATTGTATTATGACGCTAAAAATACAGCCTCCTAAGCCAGCGCCTAACCCCTAAATTTTAAAGAATTATCTCACTTTAGAACAAAGTAAACTCTTCTGTTGTTTTTGCCCTGGTTTTTGGCTTTCTGGAACTCTATTGTGCCGACTTCTTTTGTTGACTTCACATGGGTTCCCCCGTCAGGCTGCCGGTCATACCCTTCTATGTCAACAATCCTTATCTCGGTTATTCTTGGAGGCATTCCCTTTGCGAGCTTTACCATCCCCGGCTCTTTTTCAACATCCTCCCTTTTCATTGTGTAAATCTTGATTGGCACATCCTTTTCAACAATTTCATTTGATTTTTTTATGTATTCTTCCATCTTTTCCCTGTCAAAATTCTCCAAAGAAAAGTCAATCCTTGCCTTGTCAACATCAAGGCTGTTTCCTGTGATTAATGCGCCTGCTTCCTTGTGGATGACAGCAGATATTATATGCGAAGCAGTGTGATACCTCATCAGCAAATGCCTTCTTTCCCAGTCGAGCTTTCCGGTTATCTCATCTCATTCTTTCAGCTCTTTCCCTTCAACAGGCTCAATCTCGTGTGATATTTCACCTGAGAATTTTCCTGTGAAAACAACTTTGAATTCCTGGCCGTCTGACTTCCTGACAAAAACTCCTGTGTCATGAGCCTGGCCTCCTGAATTAGGGTAGAAAGCAGTCTTGTCAAGAACAACAAACTTCCCTTCATTAACAGAAACAATTTTAGCATCAAATTCTTTCACATAGCAATCCTCAAGATATAATGCTTCTGCCATATGCAATGGTTAATAGAAGGCTAATTTAAAGTTTTCTAAAACTCAGAAAAATATTTATATGAGGCTTATTTGTTGATTGTATTATGAAGCATATTGGCTGGTGTTTGGACAGTATACAACGTGCAGTTATGAAGAGGCCTATGAAATTAGATTCTCAGGAAGACAAAAAAAGGGCCAATAGCATGCTTGATGAAATTCAGGAATATGTCAATACACTTGCTCAACTGGTGTTAAATCCAAACTTTAAGAAATACTTATACCAATTGGAAAAAACTCCAATTAAAGGCGTGAGCTTGCAGGCGCATCAAATTGAAGAGTTATTTAAAGATCTTGAGCATGTGCTTTATGTGCTTAGTTTATACATTAAAAATCTAAGAAATATAATTATAACTCATCCTGAACAATGGGTTAGCAAGTCAGAGCAGCTGGTTCGTATGATTGACCAAAAGTTTGGTGGAGAAAAAGGCGAATTGCGCAGGGAATTTCAAATTGTCCTGCACTCAGAAGAGGAATTAAGGCGGATTATAACTTCTGAAAAGCATTTGGCAGAATTTCTTAAATAAATTAAAGAGTTTTCCCTTCCATATCAAGAATCTTTCTTCTCGGCATGTTTTCAAATCTGATAATGTCTTCAGGGGTTGAAAACCCTTTCTTGTTCATAATTGCAAAAAAATTATTCAGGAGTTCTGCAGTTGCCAGCGCATCGCCCATTGCCCTGTGCGCCTGGTTGTTTCTTATTCCAAAATGCTCGCATAAAACTCCCAGCTTTTTGCTGTGCAGGTCAGGAACAAGCCTGTTTGCCAGCTTCCGTGTGCAAAGCCTTGAATTTTTAATTTCATTTTTAGCATTGTGGTTTAGAAAGCCGTAGTCAAATGATGCGTTGTGAGCAACAAAAACCTTGTCTCCCAAAAACTTCAGAAACTTGGGCATTGTTTCATGAATCAATGGGGCATCTTCAACCATGTCATCATCAATGCCGGTTAATCGTGTAATAAAAGATGGAATATGGCTTTCTGGATTGACCAAAGTCTGAAACTGTTTTTTGATTTTGCCATTGTTTACAATTACTGCGGCAATCTCTGTAATCTTATGATAGTGTTTGGAAAGACCAGTAGTCTCTATGTCTATCACCGTGTAAGCCATAACCTAAAATTTAATCATCCCCTTTATAATTTTTTTGATTGTCTAGAACTATTGCCGCCAAGCTAAAAGTAGCTAATGCTGCCAAGTGAAGTACTCTATCTAAACCTTGTTTATCTGCGTGAGACTCCTTTTTAGAATCAATATCAGAATCAACACGGAACGCAGCATTAGCTCAAAATTCCGCGAGCATCTTCTGCCTGTAGCCGTTTATTTTTAGAAAAGGCCTTGCCCTTTTGAGGATTATTCCTGCGTTCTGGAGATGCCTTGGCTTTTCCAGCTTTGTGTTTTTTCTTTCTGTGATAATCTTTTTTGCTGTTTTTAACCCAATGCCCGGCACTTTGATTAAATCCTCGTACGAAGCGTCATTTACGTCCAGCCCATTCTCAAACTTTGCTCTTGCCAGAGCTCTTTTTGGATCTTCATTTGGAAGCATTCCATTATTCATAACCTCATCAAATTCCTTAAATCCGTATCCGTAATGCCTGACTAAAAAATCAACATTATAGAGGTGGTTTTGCCTTGTCATTGGCTCTGCTTTTTCTTTTTCTAAAGGAGTTCCTTTAACCGGTCTGAATGCAGAGAAATACATTCTTTTCAGTCCGATTTTCTCATACTCCCATCTTGTCATTTTAAGCACATCCTTGTCAGTGCAGAAGCTGTTCACCATCATTTGTGTTGTCTGGTTCTTGCAGAGCCTTGAAATCCATGCCTGCCTTCGAAGTATGTCAATCTTGTAGTCTTTGCATGAGGATAGCTCGCTCAAGACTCCCTTGTTTGGAGCTTCAATATTTATGCTCATCCTCGTCGATAATTCTGATGCCTGCTTTACAAGCTCATATGATGTTCCTGGAAGTATTTTGAAGTGCACATAGCCCTTGAAACTGTATTTAACCCTTAGGATTTTTACAGCTTCAACCATTTTTTCCGTTACCCTGTCAGGATTCCCTGAAACACCTGAGCTTAGGAAAAGTCCTTCTACGTCAAGCTTTTTATGCAGTGAGTTGAAAAGGCCTGCAAGCTCTTTTGGCTCATAGCTTGCTTTTGTTTTTGTGCAGCCTTTTGCATTGCCGCAGTACTTGCAGTCAAACGAGCATGAATTATCCATTAAAGTCTTGAAAAGCCTGCAAGTCTTGTGTTCTGCTTTTGCATGGTAGATGCCCCCTAAACCCTTGTCTATCTTGACTTCGCAGCCTTTTGGACCGCAGCTGTCATACCTGCCTGCATCACCCAATATTCGTGTCTTTTCAAGAGTTTGCATGATTATATCGTCGGACAAAGCTTATTTATATACCTCACACCTAAATGTCCAGTGGACGGTGGGTATAGTAATATGTATACTGGAAAATATATCATAAATGGCATAAATGTTTATATACTAAGTTGAACATATAGTGTATGTTGTGTGTATGACCCCCTATATATCGTGTTTTTTTCCGCAGAAATGAAAAAAGAGGTGAAAAATGACAACGCAATCAATTCTACATGAGCCAAAACTTAGATTAAGTAAAGTAGAGCAAGTGCCTATGTGCTCACACTGCGGAAGCAAAAACGTGTATGGCATAACAAGGGTTGTTGGATATTTCTCCAGGATTGAAAATTGGAACTCTTCAAAAAGAGCAGAGTTAAGGGATAGGCGCAAAGGCGACTACAGGGTTTAGGAAAGGATTTTATACCTTTTTATTTTATTCATTCTAATATGAAGAATCTAATTAAAATTATCCAGCTTCTTGCAAAGGAGGCAGGCTATCACGGAAAGCCTGCAATCACTCAAATCAAGATAGAGGGCGGAAAGCCGTTTGAGGTCCTTGTAAGCTGTATAATGAGCTTAAGGACAAAGGATGAGACAACCTATCCTACGGCAAATAAGCTGTTCAAGAGGGCGAGAACGCCCCAAAAGATAGCAAATATGCCTCTTCCTGAATTAAAGAAGATAATACGCCCTGTTAACTATTACAAGACCAAGGCTGAAAGGATAAAGAAGATAGCTCAAATAATTCTGAAGAAGTACAAAGGCAAAGTGCCTGATGATTTTGACAAATTAATGGAGTTTAAGGGTGTTGGAAGAAAGACAGCAAACATAGTGATGGTTTACGGCTTTGGAAAATTAGGCATAGCTGTAGATATTCACGTTCACCGTATCTCCAATCGCCTAGGCTGGGTTAAGACTAAAGCTCCTGAAAAGACAGAATTCGCATTAAGAAAGTTAATTCCAGAAAAATACTGGCTAATCATAAATGAAATACTTGTCCGTCACGGACAAAACATCTGCAATCCTATTTCTCCATGGTGTTCCAAATGCCCTGTTAAAAAACTCTGCCCTAAGAATGGGGTTTTAAGAAGCCGTTAATATGGCTCATCGTCATCTACAGCAGCTGCTTTTTGAGGTTTAGGTTTTACATAAATAAAGTCTTCAAGTTTTGCATGCATTTTCTGTTCGAGCGACTCTGCAATAATCCTGTAGCTTTCTGCTGTTTCACTGTCTCCCTGCACTCTTGCAAGATGATGGCATCCTGCAAAATCTGTCCTTTTTTCAGCTTCAA
>CAZLVM010000013.1:5125-10814 GCA_964562875.1 uncultured Methanosarcinales archaeon
TGCACTCTTGCAAGATGATGGCATCCTGCAAAATCTGTCCTTTTTTCAGCTTCAATAATGGCTTCAGGCGTTGCAAGCTTCGCAATCCTTTCAGCAGGCAGCATTAACTCCTCCGCAACAAGGCATCCTTCAGTAAAGTCTCCGTTTTCAAACAATACTGTAACAATTCCGGTTATCCTATCAGTGTAATCGCGGCTTGGCTGGCTACCGCTCACAAGCCCTGCAGCAGCTCTCATATGCTCAACTTCCTGATTATACTTTTCATTGCCCCAATGAGAACCATACTTAACCCTATCATCTACAGTTTCCCTTGCAAGTATA
Source organism: uncultured Methanosarcinales archaeon (assembly GCA_964562875.1). Taxonomy (GTDB): domain Archaea; phylum Nanobdellota; class Nanobdellia; order Woesearchaeales; family JAGWAF01; genus CAZLVM01. The sequence continues at coordinate 5,447 of CAZLVM010000013.1, forward strand.
AGATGAAATTCTGCTTTTTCATCAGGACTGTCCGAATATTCAATTGCAGATTTATAACATCCTGATTTGACAAAAAGATTTTTTGCTTTTTCTTTTTCTCCAAGGTCTAAAGCAATTCCTGCAGCAGCTCTTGGCTGGCCGTTTTCAAGCTCTTCCATAAGCCATCTGCTTAGTCCGTGCTGTTTGGCGACAATTCTTGAGTCGTCGTAATCTCCGCTGGAGTATGCCAAACAATTGAGCGCTTTGATATATTCTTTCACATCATCTACACTTAATCCTTTCAGAAGTTCTCTTTGTCCAACTATGTCAGGAATTTTCTTTGCGGATTCTCCGTATTCAAAACCGTGGTGTTTCATGCGTATTATTTTTATTGCAAATTCAACTGCTTTTTTAGGTTCTTGAAATAAATTAGCAATTCCAAATCCATCATAAGGCGAATTATTTTCTTCGCATGCTTGGTAAATTCTTTCTTTTTCCTGTTCAATCCTTTCTTCAGGAAGTGTTTTTACAAGGTCAACCAAAGCTTTTGCAGTTGGCGCAGGATCGCTCATTCTCCTCATCAGTTGTCTTTTTGTGCTTGTTTCATCATCAAAGTCGCGTTTTTCACTTCGACTACTGTATGCCCATGAATCAAAATATTTTATTTTTCTATCCAAGGCAATCATTTCAGTGAAAAGCTCCTGAGCAAGGCTGTTTACGCCTTCTTCAAGTATTGCTCCTGATTCTTCTCCTTCAGGCCAATATCTTTTTGCAATTGATATTGCACGCCCCCATCTTCCTGGAGCTTCTCCCATTCTTTCATGGTGCCCTGATTTCACAGAATCAACATGGGATTTTTTCAGTCTTTCTTCAAGAGCAGGCATTTCATGTTCTACTGCAGCTCTTATTCCTATTTCAAATCCAGTTTGTGCAAGCTCGCAGACGTCTGCAAGCTGTTCCGGCTCAAGATTTTTTGAAGCATATTCTACAGCTTCATCTGCTTGGTCTAATTTAATCATCTGCTGTGCAGCTCTGTGATGTTCTCCGGCTGGAATTAAGATAGATGTAACAAGGTGTTCGTTTATCTGTTTTGCCCAGCTTACGACTTCACGAGCATGCTGGTTTTCATAGTCACTTCTAGGAATTTCTTTGAATCCTGGAAGTTTTTTTATCTCTTCAGGCAGTTCTTGCCGAGGTCCATTATAAGAAAAATAAGGGAATGTTAATGCTTCTACAATTGCGCTTAATTCATCAAGAATTCCACCTACTCTTGCAATTCTAAATCCAACATCAAATCTTCTGTCTTTCCATGCAAGGCCAACTCCGTGCCATGCGCAGTCTGCTCCGCACTTTGGAAGGTCGTCAGGAACGTCTGCTCCTTTTGCTTTTTGCTGCGCAAGATTATACAGTGCTGTCGCTCTTGCTTTCGGGCTTTTCAATGCTGCAATTGCTTTTGATAAATCTGTCATTTAAATCAACTCTCAGAATAATTCTGAGGTACAACCACCTCTTTTGCATTGGTATTATATGCAGAATATATAAATTTTTTGCTAAAACTTTGGCATATCCGGCATTTTAAAGTCATCCTTGCCGTCCATTCCACCGCCTAAGTCACCCATTCCGCCTAATCCTTTATCGAGGCCTCCACCCATTCCGCCTCCTAAGTCGCCACCGCCAAGGTCTCCAAAATCTCCACCTCCTGATGGCATTATCCATCTTAGAATCTGCTTAATTATGAGAATTGCAACAAACAGTATTACAAGGTCAATTGCAACAAACTTGTTGACTTCAAGAACTCCATATCCCCAGAGTATTGTGACGCCTGCAATGTAATATATCGGCGTTGGGCTTGATATTGGATAGTCCCATTTTTCTGAAATCTTGTGCGTAAAGCTAAGATAGATAATCAGTATTGCGTAAAGAAGTACAACTCCTGTTATTATGAATCTCATCCAGAAGTCAGAGGGATTTCTCTCAAACAATGACCTCATCACATCTGCTGTAATCCAAAATAGGGTTATGCCGTTTCCAAGGGCCGTGTTCCACCCAAGAGATTCTCCTTTGTGTATGTCAAAATAAATCTCAAGAACTAACCATAAAATAAATAATGGAATCAAAAGCCAAAGAACTCCAAACTCCCTGAATATGGAGCTGAATATTTCTCCAAACCCTGATGCTATTGAATCAACAACCATAATTCTTTTCTTAGAAATTTATTATATAAACTTAACGCTTCTTTTCAGCTTTCTTCATAAATCCAAGATATTGTTTGTATGCTGATTCAGCTCCTTCTATTCCTTTTATTGTTGCAGGCTGAGGCCTGTAGACTCTTATGCTTGCGAGCTGGCCTGTTCTGTCGTCTATTTCCCACCAATTGGCTTTTCTCACGCAGAGCCTTACAGGGTTTCTTCTGTAAATTGCAGGCTTTCCTGTGTCCATTACCTGCCCAAACTTTTTCTCAACTACAAAAGGAATATAGAATGTGTTGTCGTAAACAACGTGGTATGCAAGGTCTCCTTTTTCATAAACAATTCCAACTGTCTGATAGTCTTTTTTTGAGTTTGCGCATCCTACAAAGTCCCTTGCAAAGCCGGCAAAATCATATCCTTTCTCAACCATTCTCTCGTGCAGTCTCATTATGACTGCTTTGGCCATATGGTCAAACCATCTTCCCTGTTTCATTACTTCTCTTTTTACTTTGCCTTCTTTCATTAGCTTTTTGAATAAGTCCGAAACAATATCATTTTCAAAAAGAAAGTCATCTATCTTGGCATACTTGTGCTTGAAATGATATCTTCTTGCAGCTGCCTCAAGAACAAGATCCCATGGAATGTCGTATGCTATTGATGTTTCAGTGCCTGCAAGGTTTGGTATTGTTCTTGGAGCTCCTTGGTTGTTCTCCATTTCCATTCTTGTTATGGCTGCTGCTTCGTGATAGCATGCAAGGTGCAATGGAGTTGTTATATCATCCAATGACTCAAAGCCTGATTCCACCATTTTCTGCTGGAACTTTTTTTCATCAGCCCTTCTGTCGGACCAGAGTTTTCTTCTGTTTACGTGAGGGTCTGTAAAATTGCACTGGCATGACCTGAAGAAGTTGCTGTTTACTTCACCGTCAACTATCCCATAGTTTGCCATTACAACATCCCAGAATTTTAGTGTTTCAGAATCAACTGCTGTTCCTCTGCTCTTGACAGGAACAATCATTGTGCCCATTTCTGACTGGTTTGGCTCTCCGATTGCAGGCTCTGTGATTAATGCTCCGCTTTTCTTTGTGCTTTCTCTTACCTCATCTGTAAAATCATCAACACTAAGGCCTTTTTCTTCACTGTACCATTCCCATAGAAGGGGTGTTTTGTCTCTTACGCCAACTCTCATTCTATGTATTGTCCATTCAAGCTGCTGTGCGATTTCTGATTGGGACGCAACTCCAAGCTTTGCCTCGGCATACATTGAGGGAGAGTCTGCCTGCCACATGCTTCTTACTTTTTCACCGTCAGAAGTATGTGTTTGGTAAACTAAGGCAGTCATCAGCGGTCTTATCCCTTTTGCTTTTGGCTTTTGCTTTTTCTTTGCCATTTCAAATTCTCCGTATTTGTAATGTTGCAAATTTTTTGAAAATTTGCACCATCTTAACACCTGCAATTAGGTGAGTTAAATAAGCATTTAAAAGTGTGTGGTGAAGTGAATCACCACACAAAAGAAATTATGCGCTAAGCCTGTGCACCATTCCTGGAGCATACCTAACTTTGCCTTCCAGCTGGATTGTTGTTGGTTCACCCATTATGCGTCCGTATTCTTCTTCCCATCTTCGAACTTGGTCAAAATGGTCTTCAAGAGGCATATCGCCTTCGGTTGTGCAAACCGCAAGCGCTTTTCCAAAATACAGGCGCCTGCTCATAGCCCTGCCAATCTGTTTTTTTAGAGCTGCCTTTCTTTCAAGATCTCCCATTTTCATGACCATTCCTGAAAGGATTGTATTTCCCTTGTCATAGCTAACCTGGTCTACACATAATACACTCACATCATTTTCACTTCTGTCTTCACTCATATTTAATCACCCGTAAAATAACAAAAGGCAGTTATTTAAATAATTTATCACCAAAAAACTTTTATATCCTGAAGAATACTTTATCTGGGTCGTAAACAGTGAACGAAACAAGAGGCGGAAAATACGGCAGGTTTCTTGCAGGATGGGTTATTTACACCATAGGAACAATGCCTGACAGCGATGCATACAGGGAAAGATTTCTTGCAGAGCTGGGAAAATATTCTTTTAAGACGAGAAAACAAGGAGAGCCAATAAATTTAGGATGTGTAAGGGAGCTTGACGACCTTGCAAACCTTAACGTAGAAAGTCCCGAAGAGCTCGCAAGAACAGTGAAAGAGGGAATTCATTTAATGTACCAGAAAAGCACAGCAGCAAGAGTGATGAAATCATTGATGGAAAATCTTCAGCTGTAAAACAAATCAACATCATCAGAAGTTATGAAAATTTCCTTCTTTTTTTCAGGCATGGTTGTAGCTTTTATTGTTGTTTTTTTGTAAGGGGTTGAATTTCCAATATTTTCTCTCGTACCATTCCATTTATTTTCCTTTTTCCCCTCAACCTTTTCACCCTGTTCCATTGCCTTTTTCTCAAAATCAGGGTTTGCTTCCATTGCTTTTTTGTAGTTGACATTGCCACATCTCATGCAGTTAAAATAAACTCCGTATTTTCCTTTTTTTACGTCGAGCCATTCCCCGCAGATGCATTTCATGTCATGCAAATTCTTTTCTTTGTGGTCAAGGCATACAGGAACGCCTTGAGGGTTTTCTGTTACTGACTGCTTTCCGCAGAAAGGGCACTTGTCAATCTTTGACTGCCCGTATACTTTCCTGAATCTCATAGAATCAAATCCATCACTCTTGTTTAAAATAGTTTTGATTTTTCAACAATGCAAAGGATAAGACCTACAGCTCCAAGAAGTTGAAGGTAATTTCCTAAACTTATTTTTTTACTTCTTCTTTTTTTGTTAGCATATTGTAGAATTTTACTCCCTGCTCAAGAATGTCTGAGCACATGCCTGCAAACTCTTCTAATTTTTGATTGTAGTCATCTTCTTTGTAATCAATTACTGCATACCTTGCTCCATCCCTTGTATTAAAACTTATTTTTGCGCTGATTCCTGCTTCTTCAACTGCCATAGCAAGGTCCATTTCCCACAAATTTGCATTCATATTGTCTTCAATGCACTTAACCCCTAATTCAAATGAGAGTGGAGCTCCTTCTTTTGTAAGATAGCCAAACCTGCAGGCAGTTATGGCATCATCATTTGTTTGAAACTTGAACTTTTTTCCTGACTGCTCATGCTCTCTTCTTATCACGCATTCAACTTCTTTTCCCTGA
>CAZLVM010000014.1:0-2647 GCA_964562875.1 uncultured Methanosarcinales archaeon
CTGATGCAAGCAGGGCAAGCATCAAAACAACCGCAATGATTTTGTTTTTCATTTGGACCACCTTCCGTTAATCTAACAGCTTAGTACGTGAAATTACCATATATAACTATTCGATATAATTGATATACTTCTATATCATTCAGAAAGTTTTAAATAGAAGCTTCACTTACCAGAAATCATGAGAAGAAAAGTAATCAAGCAGGGCAACGGAACATTAACAATAACCCTCCCAAAGCAGTGGACAAAAGAGGTAGGATTAGGGGGAAACGACGAGGTTGAGATTGATGTTGAAGGCAATTCATTGAGAGTTGCATCCCTTGGAGACTCACATTTAGACATAAAAGAGATAGATATTACTGGAAATGAGTGGTCTGCGGCAAGGCTTGCTGCAGCGCTTTACAAGCAGGGCGCGGATGAGGTTGTTGTTAAGTTTTCTGACAGGCTCGCTGCAAAAAAACTGCAGAATGAGGTAAAGGACCATTTGATGACATTTGAGATAATTGACCAGGGAAAAAATTCATGCACTTTGAAAAGCCTTGCAACAGAAAATTATGATGATTTTGACAAGATGCTCATTAAATCATTTCAGGTTGGGCTTTCGCTTGCAAACAACAGCCTTGAGCACATAAAGGATGGGCATTTTGACGAGCTTATTGAACTTATTGCTCTGGAAAAAGCAAACAACAGGTTTACTGCATTCTGCCAGCGGCTTATAATAAAAAAAGGATATGGCACAAAAAGAACAGGCACTTTCATGTACCTTCTTTTGTGGCAGCTTGAGAAGGTTGTTGACAATTATAAGTATCTTGTTCAGCACACAGCTGAAAAAAAGAAAAAGCTAAGCCCAAATACTTTAAAATTTTATGAAGAAGTAAACAGTTATTTTAACACATTCTATCATCTTTTCTGCAAGTATGACCCAAAAAAGCTAAAGTCATTTTCTCCGGAAAAGGACAGGCTTGTTAAAAAATGCTATGCTCTTATGCAGGACAAAAAGAACGACCCAATTGTGCTTCATCAGCTTCTTTCGGTTGTTGGTGATGTTTTTGACATGTCAGGACCTTTTTATTCACTGAAGATATAGGGTCATATTCCAAATTTTCTCCTGAATCTCCAGGATTTCCACTTTTCTGCAATCTTATCCGTCACTTTCCTCACTAATGACTTCGGAAGTTCAGGTTCGATGTCATGCTGAGGTGTTGGAGTTGCAGCAGCTGCAACTTCTTTATAAATTCTCTCAACAGCATCTTTTGTTACATTAATATCATTAGAAGATGCAATTATAAAAAAAGGATATATCCCTTTTTGTTTTTTTGCAAACATCATATCCTTAAAATTCTTTTTGTCTGTCATGTCTGCAATAATGCCGTTGTCAAGCCCCACATACATTTTAAGCCTGTAAAACTCATTCAGCTTCATAAGCCGCTCAGCCATGCCTGGAATTTTGTCGCTGAATTCTCCTGCCCTAGATCCTACTTTAACAACCAAATCATCCCTTTCTATTTTGTGCCTCACAATTTTTTCAAGCTGGGAGTTTTGCTCTTCGGTTGTTCCGGTATGAAACTCAGAACTGTACTCTACACTTTGGATAACTTTGCTGTAATCTTCTGCCATCTTGTATAATTCCGCAAATTCAAGCAGGCTTTTTACCATCGCAGGGGATTCTGCATCTTGAACTCCTACGAAAGAAACACTAAACCCCAATCCTAATCTAAGGAGATGAGGGTCTCTTGAATTTTTCAGGCTAACATCTCTAGCTCCTTCCACTGCTAGTTCATCTCCAAATACTAGATTAGATCCTCCAGTTAGATTGAACATTTTTCTGTGGCAAATATTTCCAAGCAGATACTGGCTTACTTCCACTTTCAATATGGGGCTTATAAATTTAGGTATGGGTGCATGATACATGTCAGCGCCAAAAACATCAGTTAGCCGTTTCAGAGCAGCATCATATTCAAAATCATCGCTGACCTGGAAAGAATGAAAAATACTTCTTACTCTCGAGTTGAAATCTTCAAGCCCTTCTTCTGCATTATTGTACCTCTCAACATTACTGCCTCTTAGCGCAAGGCATTTTCCTACTATGTTTACCATTCCGGAAGGAACCCCTATACCTTTTAAATGGTCAAGCAGCAAAGGAATCTCTTCTTTTATTAGCTCAGGCCTTGTCTCATCTTCAAACTTCCTTCTTCCGGATTCATGCTTCTTTGGCCGTTCAGGATTGGGCATTACGTCAAGAGGGCTTTTTCTTTTTTCACTTGGCTTGAACGGCTTGTCTCTTGTGAGTATGTTTGCAAAAAGGCATCCAATCTGCCACATGTCTGATCTTGGAGTTGGCTTTGGCCCCTCTGCTCTGAGGTCTGGATCTCTCATTTCCAGGGAGCTGAGATTGGGATAGTTTCCAACAGGGAGCGAGCTCACAGTGGTTGCAACCCCAAAGTCAAATGCTCTCACATGCCCTTCAAGACTAAGCCCTACATTATCTGGTTTTATGTCATTATGCACTCTTCTCTCAAGTTTTGAGGGGTTATCTGGGTTGGGCCTTGCTTTGTGTACAATTGCAAAAGTCTTCAATATTTCTCTCATGAGGGACAGGCAGTCTCTAGGATTCCTGTAGCTCCCTCTATTAAGCTCTTGCTCAAGAGTT
>CAZLVM010000014.1:2657-10702 GCA_964562875.1 uncultured Methanosarcinales archaeon
AGCCTCTCATTTACTGTGGCATATGTAATTGTCCCATCTGCCCCTCGCACATTCGAAATAACGCTTTCTGGAAGGAGAATGTATGGCTTTTCTTCTCTGCTTAGGTTCATGCCAAAATTTGCCATAGCTTCTTTTGATATTGCCTGCCTTAATGCTTTAAGAAATTCATCATGAGTATAATTTTCAGGAAGGCTGTGGAGTCTTTTTAGGTCATCAATTGCATCATCTCTTAGCTGGTATATTTTTATTGCCTTGAGGTCTCCTGCGCTGTTTACTGCCAAATAAGTATGTCCATAAGCTCCCCTTCCGAGGAATTTTTTAAGGGTCCATCCGTCAATTTCCCACTTGCCAGTTTCTGTGAGCTTGAAAGGGTTTTGGGCAGCGTTTTCCTCTGCATATTCGAAAAGATCTTCAGCCTTGTGCTTCCTAATTTTGTTTTTGACATATTCAAGCTCAGGATCAAGTTTTATTGCTTCCTGGTATGCAGTTTTAGCATCTCGCTGCAGACCCTTTCTTCTTCTTACCTCTCCAAAAACATAGAATGCTAAAGATAGTTTTTCTCTTAAAGACCCATAGAATGATGACTGGCTTTTAATATCCCTTATTGTTTCCCTTGCAAGCATATCGGCTGCAGCATAATCACCATGCTTGAAAGCAATAAGGCAGGCATCTGAATCTAATCCATACTGGCCTCTCATTCCTTTTATCATGTCGGCCCGCTGCATTTTTAGTCTCACTCACAAATCTTCACCTATTATAAGAAACACATAAGCAACGGCCATTTATAAAGCTAATAGAGAATCCCAATTCAACCATAAGATTTATAAACAAAACCCGAATTCTTATGTGCATGAAAGTACCAAAGACAAAGAAAAGGTATTGCGCAAAGTGCAAGAAGCACACAGAACAGAAGGTGACTATTGCAAAGAAGAGAACTCCTGGTAGTAAAAGGCCTCTTGGAAAATTTGCAAAGAAGAGGACTGGATTTGGAAAAGGCCACGGTAATCTTGGAAAGTACGGCTCAAAACCTCCTGTAAATAAGTGGAAGATGACAGGGAAGAAGCAGACAAAGAAGACTGACTTCAGGTATGAGTGCGGTGTGTGCAAGAAAATTAGTGTTCAGAGGTCTGGAATTAGGACGAGAAGAGTCGAGTTTGTTTAATTCTACTACTATATACTAATAACAAACTACTAATAACCTTTATAAATATGGCTAGTTTTTTTATAGTAATCTAAGTTAGAGGGGGATTATATATGGTAAAAGAAACATCAAGCAAATTTGTGAAGATAAGATGCCCTAAATGCAAGAACGAGCAGATAATGTTTGGGAAGTCTTCAACAGAAATAAAGTGCCTTGTATGCGGCAAAGATCTTGCTGAAAGCTCTGGAGGAAAGAGCAAGATAAAGGCAAGAGTGCTGGAAGTTTTGGAATAAAAAATGCTTTTAGTGAAAAAGGGTTTTCCGGAAGAGAATGAGCGAGTTCTTTGTACAGTCACAGCTATCCATTATCATTCCGTATTTGCAAGTCTCGACGAGTACGAGAACAAAAGCGGAATGATTCACATTTCTGAAATAAGCCCTGGAAGAATAAGAAACATAAGGGATTATGTCAGGGAAGGCAAGAAGATTGTCTGTGTTGTCATAAAGATTCATTCTGACAAGGGGCATATTGACCTTTCGCTTAGAAGGGTTGGAGAAGGCCAGAGAAGGAAAAAGATGGATGAGCTTAAACAGCAGGTTCTTTCAGAAAGGATTCTTAAGATTGCTGCAAAAGAGCACAGCCATGACCTAAAAAAGCTTTTCCAGGACATAAACGATAAATGCATGGAGAATTATCCATCGCTTTACGACGCATTTGAGGATGTTGCCCTTGGGGGAGCATCGCTGGAAAGCATGGGTGTTGAGAAAAAAATTGCAGACCAGATAACTAAAATAATCAAGAGAAGAATAAAGACTGTCATAGTTGAGATTGGCGGAAAGCTCACACTTTCATCATACGAGCCCAACGGCATTGAGATAATAAAAGAGGCTGTTGTAAAGTCAAGAAAAGACCTGGACATTGAAGTGAAATACCTTGGAAAAGGTCAGTACAGCATTAAGGCATCATCAGAGGATGCAAAAGCGGCTGAAAAAAGGCTCAAGCAGTTCACAGAATCAATAGCTGAATTCATGAAAAGCCACAACAGCACATCAGAGTTTGAAAGGGATGAAAAATGAGGCACATATTCAAATGCATTAAGTGCGGCGCATACACTATGAAAGAGAAATGCAGCTGCGGCGAAAATGCAGTAACAACAAAGCCTGCAAAATACTCTCCTGATGATAGGTTCAGCAGTTATAGGAGGACTGCAAAAAGGGAGATTCTTGAAGGTGAAGACCTGCTATGAAGGAATGGAAAATAACAGAAGCTGGGAAAGTTCCAAAGCTCAAAAAGCCGGTTCTGATAGTGGGCATGCCCGGAATAGGCAATGTTGGCAAGGTTGCTGTTGATTTTCTTATAGAAGAGCTTAAGGCAAAGAAGATGCTGGATTTTAGTTCGCATTCATTTCCTCATTCTGTTTTTGTAAATGACCAGAACCTTATCGAGCTTCCAAAGATTGAGATGTATTTCAAGAAGTTTAACAACGGCAAGCACGACCTTATATTTCTTGCAGGAGACATTCAGCCAATTGATGAGGAATCATGCTATTCATTCACTGAAAAAGTTCTTGAAATAGTAACTCGCATGAATGTGTATGAAATTATAACACTTGGCGGGATAGGGCTGCAGTCAGTTCCTAAAAAGCCAAAGCTTTACTGCACAGGCAATAATAAAGAAATAATCAAGAAGTACAAGAAAGGCACAAAGATGAATGATAAAATTTACGGCATTGTAGGTCCGATTGTAGGTGTTGCAGGATTGGCTCTCGGCCTTTCTGAAAAGCAGGGGATTCCTGCAGTGTGCATACTTGCAGAAACATTCGGCCATCCAATGTATCTTGGTGTAAAGGGCTCAAGGGAAATTCTGAAAGTTCTTGCCCAGAAACTTTCACTTAAGATAAATATCAAGGATCTTGATAAGGAAATAGAGACTCTTGAACAGGAAATCCTGAAAAAAACAGAGGAGATGACAGGAGTTTCAAAAAAATCAGCAAGAAAAAAGCTTGAATCGCTTAGTGAAGAAATAAGTTATATTGGATAAATTCTATTTTTTTTTAATCATGGGAATTATAATGCTCTGCCTTTCAAATCTCCCAATATCTGCTGTTAAATCTACAGCCATATGCAGTCCGAATCCTACTGCTATCCAAGGGTATCCAAATATCCATGATGCAGCAATTATTACTATCCACAGTTCAGGCGTATGAAACAGCATTATGAAATAACCTTTTTCAGATGCTAAAAAGAATCGATTTATCTTTTTTAGGTCGAGTGTAACTCCTTTTTTTAACCAATACCATATTACATGATCTAAGTCTATAAAGAAGGATGCGGCTGCAACAACAAGAGCGTTTTCAATCCCTATAATTGGGAGCAGGAAAAGAAATGCTATAATTGCAGATGCGAAGTGAAATATGAGTTGCATTTTTATGACACATGTTTTAATTTTCTTTTATCTCTTCAGCCCGGCCTTTTTCTATCAGCAGCTGGGCAATCTCTGTAGGAAGGCTTGCCATGTCGTCCTCTTCAAAAGGGCCGTAAACCTCTAGTTCTTTTCCCACAAACTTTGGCACAGGATTCACAAATCTTAGCATTCTTGTTGGCTTTTCATCTGCCTTTTTTTCTTCAGCAGCCTCTTTTCGTTCTTCAGCAGCCATCTTTAAGTCATCCACAAGCGGCTCTTTCAGATTAAGAACATTTACAAGTATGCCTTCCCTGTAATTATTGAAGGTTGCAACAACAGTGTTGAAAAACTTGTTTTCCTCTGCAAGAAGCTTGCTAGTGTCTATTATGCTGCTGCCTGTCCTGCTCCTGTTCAAAGCCATGTTTATGATTTTCTTTTCCCTTCGGTCATACAGCTCTCTAATAATTTTCTTTATATTGCTTAGCTGTGTAAGTGTCTTTTCCCTTTCTGTCGCTGAAAAAAGGTCTTCTTTATGGCTTGTCTCTTCACAAACCCTCTGCTTTTCCCCTAGATATTCAATAACTTCCTTGAAGAATGCTGCCTGAAGCTCCTGAAGGTCATCCCTGTTTTTCTCTCTTCTTAGAAGCTCAAAAAGAGTCTCATAAGTAATGTTAATATCATTTTGCACTTGAGATTCAGATACAGCTTCCATTTTCCCCCACGTTAAACAATAATTGTTTTGGTTATATAAATTATTCGCTAATCCACATTACTAAAGCCTTAATCCCCTCATAGCATGCACTATTGGCACCATAGCTGCAAGCGCTCTTTGAGTTTTGCTTGTCCTGCCGATTTCATCAAGAAGTCTGCTGTAAAGCTCTTTTCTGAATGTTGCAACCCTGAATTTTGCGCATTCCTCCTCAAATTCTCTCACTGCCATCTCGCAGAACTTGTCAAGTCCGCGGGAATTAAGGGCTACGGCTCTAGCTCCTTGTGAAAGATTAACTCTTGGATTAGGGCTTGACCTGGCATAGGCATCAACAAATTGTCCGTTGCAGACAATGGCTCTTATTGCAACATGTTCATTTTCCCCGCCAATGCCTCCTTTTGTGTCTATGAAAGGCTGGATTACTGCAATACCATCTTCAAAAGAGAAATCTTCCATGTCAACAAGATCCTCAAAATATACTGCGTTCCTTCCTGTAAAATCAAGGAATATTCCTTGCTGGTATGCAGGTCCTCTTTTCCTTAAGTATTCTTCAACATCTTCCCTTGATATTCCCATGAACCCTCTTCCTCCTGAGCCGCAAATAGGTTTTATACAGAATGAGTCATGCTCTTCAAGCATTTTCTCAAGCTTCCCTCTATTGGCAACGCCAAAACCTACAGCTGCTGTTTCTGGAAGATATTCTGCAAGCTTTGTTTCTCTTAGAAGAATATATTGTAGAAGTTTATTTCCTGCAATCTCCTCTGCAACAAACGGATTCACAAGGGGGTGCGGGAGCTGTTCATTCTTTACATTCAGGACTGTTGATTCTTGGCCGGTATATACAGGGAATGGCACTTTTTCAAAACCATGCCTTTCAATTTTTTCCTTTTTCCAGTCTAGAAGTGCTTTTGGCGACCTAAGATCACCCATATTCATAATTTCTGCCCGGACATGTCTTGGCAGCATGTTTATTAGCTTCGCTATTGCATGTCCTACAGGGTGTTCCTGTCTGAATTTTTTAATTGTGTAATGACCATAGTTTGCAGTAATGCTTCCGTACTCTTCCCCGAGCATCTGCCATACTTTTTGCCTTGCCCGGTCATCTCCGTATACTGTCTCAAACCCTTTCATTCCAGAGTTAACGCCGTTAATTTCTACGAGATATATCCTTTTTGTCTGGCTTTCAGCCATTATGTCAAGTCCGTACAAGCTCATGCATAAGGGAAAATCCTGAGAAATAATAAAGCTTTTGGCAAGCTTTAAAAATACTATAGTCCTAATAAGGTGCATGAAGCTTGAATTTGAAACACTGTCATTTGATGAGGAAAAGGAAAAAGTAAAGGTTAATTTCCTTAGGCTGTTCTATTTTTACCTTGAAAATAAAGAGCTGGAAAAGATTGGCAAATTTAAGGTGCATAAGAACAGCATTGACATTGACAGCCCTGACGCTGAAAAAAAGTTTAATTTTCTTCTTTCAGTGGGGTTTAAGGATTTGAAAAATTCAATTAATGGAAAAAGCGCAGTTTACATTCATAGAAATTCAGGCATTCCTTTGGTTGGAAATGTTGCTTTTGGCATTGTCGACAGAAACACAAACGTCATAGAAGTAAAGCCCATAACAGGCTGCAATCTTGACTGCGTTTACTGTTCTGTAAATGAGGATTTGAGGGGTGTTGACTTTGTTGTTGAGAAGGATTATATTGTAGAAGAGTTCAGAAATTTGGCAAAATACAAAGAATGCAATGCATTAGAAGCTCATATAGGTACTCAGGGGGAGCCTTTGCTTTATGCTGACATAATTCCTTTAGTGAAGGATTTGGCTAGTATAGAAAGCGTAAAGACTGTTTCCATTGATACTAACGGGGTAATGCTTTCCAAAAAGCTTGTTGACAGCCTGGTTGAGGCCGGATTGACAAGATTTAATCTTTCAATTAACGCAATTGACCCTAAAACAGCGCAGAAAATAGCAGGAAAAAGCTACAAAATAAAGCCTATTCTTGAGATTGCAAAGTACATTTCAAAAAAATGCAATATGATAATAGCACCGGTTTGGGTTCCTGGAATAAATGACGACGAGCTTCTAAAAATTGTTAAGTTTGCAAAAGATTTGAAAAATAATAAAACCAATGTAATAGTTGGCATACAAAATTTTCTTAATTACAGGTTTGGGAAAAATCCTGTTAAGGCGGTTGAGTGGGATGATTTCTATGAAATGCTTGAGAAGATTGAGAATAATACTGGGGAAAAATTAATCTTAAGAAAGGAAGACTTCAATATTCAGCAGACAAAAAAGCTTGAAAAGCCTTTCAAAAAAGGCCAGAAAATCAAGGCAAGAATCATGTGCCAGGGCAGGCTAAAGAATGAAAAGATAGCTGCTGCAAATAACAGGAACATAACAGTCATCGGCTGCATTAATTCTGGAGATGTCAAGATTAAGTTAACCAGAGATAAGCATAATATTTTCTACGGCGGCTGCTAAGACCTTATAAAAACAGGCAGTGCCACGCTCCGTGCTGCTTCTAATATTAATTCTAAATAGGAGTCCCACGCAGTTAAACAATGTTTTCTAAAGTACTTCGCTGGGTGGCACTGCCTGAATTCTAATTAATAGACAATAAGAATTAATTGTAAATAATAAATCATAAAAGAAAAAATAAAAAAAAAGAAAAAAATAGGGCTAGGCCCTTATCCACTCATCGGTGCACTTACAGTTATGTCTGTAAGTGAAGTACCTGTTACTTCAACTTCGGAACCACTTAGTGTGTAGTCCTGGTTGTTTGCAAGTACTCTTGAAGCCCTTCTGGTGTCAAGCGCTGTTCTTCCAGCAACAAGTAGTGCTACCTTGCCTGTATTTTCATACAGCTTTATGATAGCTTTGTTTTCTGGAATTGCTTCCCAACACTGTTCTGGGTTACCCATAATTGCTGCTGCTGCTGAGTTAGCACATGGGCCTCCAATAACGATTGCGTTCACAGCTGTTATATCAGCAACTTCTGATGCTAGTTTAGCTGCGCCTACCTGGATCTTCTGAACAACAGTTGTTGTTACACCTGAACCAGATCCTGATGAGCCAGTTACTACCTGAGCTCCTACAGGTGAGATGAACACGTTACCGTATGACTGTTCTGCGGTTAGTGTTATCTCAAACATGTTGTCGTCTTCTTCGTCGTACTTCCACAGGGTTCCTGCTTCTGTTGCTCCGTACTCAACGTCTGAGTTATCGTCGCTTTCCTGCTTGTCCTGAACATCCCAGTACCCGCCAGAGACTGCTATATCAGCAAAATCGATTTCATTATCGGTTTCGTGCTCATTAACAGTTATTGCTAGGTTCTGGTTAACAGATTCTTCGCTGTCTTCAACTATTGTAACGGTAACGTTTCCCGATACGTTGAGTGGACCCCTTGATGACTCATTCAAGAAGAAAATTGCTCCAGTTTCTGTTTCTGCAGGTCCGTCTAGCTGTAGGTCAACTGCAACAATATATCCAGTTGAGTTCAAAGCTATTTGGATGTCTCCAACAGCTCCAAGTTCAACGGTTATTTTTGCTGCAGCTATACCATTTGTTGTCAAGTTGTGGTTTCCGTATAGTGCTCCTGAAATCTCATCAGTGTAGGTGTTTCCGTACGTCAAGTCCTTGATTGTTGTTTCGTTCTTGTCGCTTGTAGACTTTAGGTCCTGGATTTCCATAACCCTTGCAGCTTCTCCTGAGTCAATCACGAAAAGCAAAGCTCCTTCGCTATCATCCCATGATACGCTTCCTGTGTCACAATCGTATGCTGTAGTTCCTTCAAT
>CAZLVM010000015.1:0-10301 GCA_964562875.1 uncultured Methanosarcinales archaeon
CAATAATAGTATAATATGGTAAAAATACAAAAGTTAGTGTCGGGGCAGTTAGTTATTACTATTCCTAAGAAGATTGCAGAATATGAAGGTCTTGAAATAGGTATGGAATTGGATTTTAACAAGCACAAGGATGGTTTTTTACTTAGGAGAATTAAGAACAAAAAATGAAAGTCATAAAAAAATCAGACATAAAAATCCGAAAAAGGAAAAAGGATTCGCATAAAGGGGAGAATGGCGAAGCCTTGATTATCGGAGGATGCGAGAATTATGTTGGCGCTCTGGCTCTTGCAGGGCTTGCAGCATTGAGAACAGGCGCAGACTGGGTAACAGTAGCTGCTCCTGAAAAGGTTGCATGGGCAATAAGCTGTTTAACTCCTGATTTAATCACATCAAAAGCCAAAGGGAAGTGTTTTAGGACCAGCCATCTCAAGCAGATGCTTGAGCTGGCAAAGAAGCACGACGCAGTGCTTATTGGAAACGGAATAGGGCTGAAATCCGTGCCTTTTGTAAGAAAGTTTGTGCAAAAGGTAAACAAGCCACTGGTAATAGACGCAGATGGAATAAAATCAATAAAAATTGAGGATGCAAAAAATGCAATCCTCACCCCTCATCATCAGGAGCTTAGGATGCTGATGAAAAAAGCAGGGGCAAAGACAATAAAAGACCTGCAGAAAAAGCTAGGGGAAAATGTGCTGGTTGTCAAGGGAGTGCAAGACCAGATTATAACCAAGGATAAAATCCTCATCAACAAGACAGGAAATGAGGGGATGACTGTTGGGGGGACCGGTGATGTGCTTTCAGGGCTTGCAGTTGGATTTTTGTGCCAGGGATATACCAAGCTTGAAGCTGCATCATATGCTGCTTTCATAAACGGGGCAGTAGGAGACAGGCTCAGGAAAAAGAAAGGATATTCATTTATTGCTTCAGACATTGTCGCAGAATTAAAGCCAATAATGATGGGGAAAAGCAAATGGCAGTAGGATACGTAACAAATGGAATATTCATGGACATTGCAATAATCATAATTCTTGCTACGCTAGTTGCATATGTAATAAAGATGCTGAGACAGCCGTTGATTCCCGCGTATGTGATAACCGGCGTAATAATAGGCCCTCTTGGGCTGAGGCTCATAACCGACATTAACAACATCAAGCTTCTTGCAGAGCTTGGAATAGCATTTATGCTTTTTGTAGTTGGTCTTGAGCTTGATTTTACAAGGCTGAAAACTATTGGGTTTGTAGCTTCTTTTGGAGGCACTATCCAAGTATTGTTTTCGTTTGTTGTTGCGCTTTTATTGTCTCTTTTACTGGGCTTTGAAGGAGTTGATGTGCTCTATATGGGCGTAATACTTGCATTTTCCTCAACACTTGTAGTCATCAAAATGCTTTCAGACAAAAAAGAGCTGGATACCCTCCATGGCAGGATAATAATAGGAATACTTCTTGTGCAGGACGTATTTGCTATTCTTGCCCTTTCAGCGCTTTCAACACTGCACATTTTTACTCCTGCATTTTTCCTGATTGGATTGACAAAAGGATTGGGTCTTGTACTTATTGCCATTCTTTGCAGTAAGTATGCGTTCCCTGCCATGTTCAAGTCAGCTGCGAGAACAAAAGAGCTTTTATTCCTTCTTTCAATCACAGTAGTATTTATTTTTGCGATACTCTCTCTAAAACTTGGATTTTCAATTGCAATCGGGGGATTCCTTGCAGGAATTGCGCTGGGCAATCTGCCGTATAGTTTTGAAATAATATCAAGAGTAACTCCATTAAGAGACTTTTTTGCAACATTGTTTTTTGTGACTTTGGGCATGGAGCTTATGTTTTCTTCATTTGGCAGTATAGTACTGCCAATTGCAGTTTTTTTGGGATTTATACTGGTTTTAAGACCCTTAATAATTTTAGTAATAACAAACATGTTTGGCTATGCAACAAAAGTATCGTTCCAGACAGCAATCTCTCTCGCTCAGATTTCAGAGTTTGCATTAATAATAGCAACGCAGGGTCTTTTGCTAAAACACGTTTCTCAGGAAATATTTTCAATAACAGTAATCACAGCGATAATAACAATAGGCGTAAGTTCGTACTTCATACAGTATGACAAGCAGATTTTTAGGTTTTTGTCAAAGCCTCTAAGTATATTTGACAAAATAGGCAAGACAAGGCATCTTGAGTTTGTTCCTGAAAAGGAGAAGTTTGATGCTGTGCTTATTGGATGCGACAGGTTGGGCTATACTTTGCTTAAGACTTTGCAGAAAATCAAGAAATCAGTGATTGTGGTTGACTTTAACCCGGATATAATAAGAAAGCTTATAAAAGAGAAAATCCCGTCAATATATGGGGATATAGGGGAGCCTGAAGTTATAGAAAGGATTGACCTGAAGTCAGCAGACATGATTATAACAACATCCCCTGACATAAACACAAATGAGTTCTTAATCAAGAAGATTAAGAACATTAACAAGAAAGCGCTTTTGGTGTTTACTGCATCAACTGTTGATGAGGCATTAAAGCTTTATAACCTTGGAGCAGACTATGTAATACTGCCTCATTTCCTTGGCGGAAAGTATGTTTCCTTCCTTTTGCAGGATGCCACTGTTGATGTGCAGAACCTGCTGAAGGAAAAGACAGCCCATATCAAGGAGCTTCATGAGAGAAAGCATCTTGGTCATGAGCACCCATCAAGGGAAAGGCATAGGTGAAAATAAAATGACAAAACTTGGAGATGAAAAGGCAAAGGCGATGGTTGAAAGCCCGAGTGTATGGATAGGCAAATCAGGGATTACACATTCAGTTGTTGAAGAGATAAAGAGGCAGCTTAAGAGGAAAGATGTTGTAAAAGTCAAACTGTTAAAGCCGTTTGTAAAGGCAGAAGGAAAAAAAGAGGCTGCAGAAAAACTGGCAAAAATGACAAACTCAAGAGTTGTTCAGAAAGTAGGATTTGTTGTTGTGCTTTCGAAGAAAAAACAAGAAAAGGTTTAAATAACAAAAATCAAACAATAATACAAAAAAAGAGGAGATAAATTGAGCGAAGAGGCAAAACGCCTGCTTAAAGCAGGGTTCATAAAATCAGGCGCGAAAAAGCTTTTTGCAAACAAGCAAGGCAAAGAGCTGAGGAAATTCATAGATGGCCTTAGCGATGCTGATTCAGAATCATATGCAAACGAGGAAGTCATTGAGGTTGGAAAAGACCAGATGGCGCCGACAGGCTATCCAGTTCCTGCAAAAAGATACAGGATGGTTTTTGAGAGCTATAAGAAATCCATCGAAGAGCTTTATTTCTGGCTTGTGAATTACATAAGATGGGATTTGGGGTATTCAATTGATTACAAGATAACAGACCTTTTTGCAGCTGCAGAGCACTCTGCATTTTTTGGAGTTGCGCAGCAGAGAATCGGGCTTCAGCAGGATAAGGTAATTCAGTTCCTCGCGACAATTGGAAAGATGATAAAAGATCTTTTCCAGATAGTCAGGGAGTTAAGAGTTATTGACGAAAGGCTTGGGTATTACAAGGACAGTTTTGACAGAGGAAGCAGATCAAGGGAAAGCGCAGAAGTAGTATTGAAAGGATTGTGGGTTGACATGGTGGAAGGCGGCGGGAAAAATCCTGCATCTGTTTATGGTCTTGCAAGAGAGCTGCAATTTACAACACTGCCAGACCTTTTCTATGGTGTGCATCCAACAGGGCCTGAAGAGGTTGATACCGTAGTTGCCAAGCTTGATTTTAACAGCAAAGTCAAGGAAGTGCTGAAGAGAAAGCTAAGGCAGTTTTTGCAGTGGAAAAAAGAAACTTATGCAGAGCTGAAGAACAGGAGAAAGTTCACTGTAAAGTATCTAAGGCAGCATTATGACATAATAAACATGTACATGACCTGGGTAAAGCCATATCTGAGAAACATAAGAAAGCTGCAGATGGCAGGTCCAAAAGGAACAAGAAAGGTTGACCTTGTTACAGCTTTTGAAGGAAGCATGATTGAAATTGAGTTTCTCGCAAGGGCAATTGCAGAAGGCAACAAGGAATACTATTCATGCATAGTTATGCACTTTAATTACAGAACAAGACCTACTCTAAGCTATACTCAGGAAGGATATCAAAGGGGTCCAATTCACGTCGGCGAGGCAACGATAACATGGAGAGCTTATGTCTGGAACCAGAAGCAGATAGACAACTATGTTAACATGAGAAAAGAAGAAGACCTTGACATGATAAAGTCAGTTGACGGCTCTGTTGCTGCTGCAATGGATGCTCTTGGTGATGACCTTAAGAGGTATCTGAAGGAAGAAGGAGAAATATTCCCTGGAGATGAGGAAGGCAAAGAAGGAAAGCCAAAGCTTCCGGGTATTTTAGACCCATTCACATCACTTTTCAAAGGAGTTGGTGATATTGCAAAATCTGTGATTCCTGCAAAGAAGCCAGAAGGAGGATTAACACCTTATCAGGCTGAAGGGGAGAAAAAAGGAGCAAAAAAATATGCAATGGCTTACATGTGGCTAAGCTATAAAAATTTCAAGAAAGCCCATGGGATGCTGGCATGGTAACCTTTTTAAAACAGGAATGCATATTATAATTCATGACAGAAATAGATGATATAAAGAAGCTGACTCCGGAAGAGCGAATTAGGCGGCTGAAAAAGCTTGAGGAAGAGAAGAGAAAGGAAATTGATGAGGCGGAAAAGCTTCTCAAGCAGTCAGAAGAAGAATTTGAGGAAACAGAGAAGCTGAGGAAAGATATACCAATACCTCAGATGAAAGCTGTTGATATCGACGCTCTTTTCACGCCTGAGGAAAAACAGCTTTTCGCAACAAAAAGATACAAGGATTCAAGGCCTGCAGAAGAAGAAAAAGAAGAGAAAAAAGAAAAACCTGCAGAATCAGACCTTGAGGAAACAGTTTGGAAAGAAGCGCCAAAGCTAGCCCCAGAACAGCTGGCTGAGCAAAAGGCGTATGGAGAACAGCTTGCGCAGACAATGACTGTGCGGGACATTAATCAGGAAATTTATACAATAAACGAACAGGCAGAAACCGCAGGATACATGAGCGGGGAAATGCAGGAAAGGAAAACAGCCATGATTTATGCGGCGCTTGAAAAAGACAGGGAAAGAAATAATGGTTCATATCAGCCTTCAAAAGAAGCTGACAATGTGCTTAGCAATTTAGTTCAGGCTTACAAAAGGTAAAAAATGGAATTTAATACCGGAAATTATCATTCAATGGACAGGGATTATGCAGGCAATACCATGCCGGAAGTATCCCCTTCTTCAAATATTGATGAGCCGATTATTCCAATGAGTGAAATTGGCGCGACAGTTCCTGAAGGCGCAAGGTTTGGGAGCTTTATTCAAACTGCTCAGGCAGCAATTAGAAAGGGAGTAGTTTCAATAGAGCTTTCAACAGGGATGGGAGGCGGACAGGAGCCTGCAGGCGCAGAGTCATATGGAAAAGAGGCAAGGGAAACAATAAGGGAAATAGCAAGAGCAAATGAGACAACAATAACAAGCGTTCACACTCCTGTTCAGATTGGAAATATGTCAGGATTTAATCCGCAGCAGGGAAGCTTTAATGACGAGCATAGGCATATGGAAATTGATGAAGTCAAGAAAGCAATCAAGTTTGCTGCAGACACAGCCCAGGGAGGCTCTGTTGTTATTCATACAGGAGAATTCCAAAGAACAATGTTTGATGCTGACTGGAATAAGGACGGCCTTTTTGAGGCTCATCCGGATGAATCAACAAAAGCTGTAAAACATTTGGTTGACACAAGGACAGGAAGAGTCATAACGGAAGTCAGGCTTAATCAGATTGTTCCGCAGGCAAGATGGAAAAGAGCTGAAAAAAATGACAGAGATTCTCACGGAAATATTGTAAGGAAAGGAGACTATGTTGACTATGAAAACAACAAGGTTGGAATATCAGACAGGGTTCCTCAATTGAATGAAAGAGGAGAAGTTATAATTGATGAGAAACAGTTTGATGATTTTAAGATAGAGGCAGATGAAAGAAATAAGGAGCTTGAAATGGAGAAAGGCGCGCCTTTGACTCCTGAAGAAGTAGTCACGCCTGAAGAGGCATTTTTGCACGCTACAACACAAACCCAGGAAAAGATTGCAAGGGGATATGCTCTTTACTATGGCCGTGGAATAGAGGAAAACATGAAGGCGATAACACAGCTCAGGGAATCGTATAAGCATTATAGAAAAGTTGAGGGCATAGTTCCAAAGAATGAGCTGGACAGAATGAAAAGAGAGATTGGGAAAATTGGGGGTGCTGTAGGCGAGTTTGTTGATCTTTCTGAAAAAAAGCTGCCTTCAGAAATTATAAGTGATGCGATAAAGAACATGGAGAAATCCCTTGAGCAGGAAAGGGAGATGATGACAGGACAGCTGCAGTCTGCAAGGGAACAGAAGCTATTGAGAGAACATGCAAAGTCAGCATGGAAATATGCAAAAGAAAAAACAACAGATTCCTATGCAGAGGCAGGTATTTTCGCAATGGAACAGTCTCTTAATAATCCTTATGTAAATCGTGATGTTTTTCTTGCGCCTGAAAACATATTTCCTGAAATGGGGTATGGAAGCCATCCTGACGAGCTGATAGAGCTTGTCAAAAACGGAAGAAAAGAAATGGCAAAAAGGCTTGTCAAGGATTATGGATATGAACAGCAAAAGGCAAAAGACATGTCAAAGAGATTTATCAAAGCAACATTTGACACTCAGCACCTTGGAATGTGGTGGAAAAATTTTAAGGAAAATAAGAAAGGGGAAAAATATGAGGAAAGAAAGGAAAGGTTTGACAAATGGTATTTGCAAAAAGTTGAGGATATGCAGCAAGCAGGGATAATTGGAAATATTCACCTTGTGGACAGCATGGGCGGAGGCCATCATCATTTGCCTGCAGGACAGGGAGACCTTCCTGTGAAAAAAGCAATACAAAATCTCAAGAAGCTTGGCTATAACGGTATAATCAATTCAGAGGGGCATGAGGAAGAGTCAAGGTTTGGCCAGGGAAGAATGGTCATAGAAACCTGGAAGGAATTTGGAAGCCCTCTTTTTACAAAATCAGGATATTTTGGCGGTGCCGGCAGAGGCGGAGCTCCTCAGGCATGGTCAGACGTCAGCGGAGCTTATTTTGGAAGAACATATCCGCCTAAATTTATTTTTGGAGCGTATTCTCCGTCGCAAGAATGGCGGCTTTGGTCAGACGTGCCTATGGAGTAATTGGACCAGTGTCCATGCACATTATGACATCATAAAGAGCAATATTCAATGCTCTGTTGAAAAGATTCCAGTACTGGAATGCGCGGTAGTCTTTGTCAAGCGCGTAGGTTCTGTTTGAGCCGCCTGAAGTTATGTCTGACTTTTTTTTGGCCTGTATAAAACTGTATGCTTTTTTTATGTCAATTGTCTTGTCGTTTGCATCTATAGATCTTGTTCTGTCACCATAAAAATCATCTTTGTATTCTGTTACTTTTACGTTGTTGCGGAGGTATGAGAACATTTGTGTGTGGTCAAGAACTTTGATTTGCTGGAGAGGGTCGCCATAAGCAACAATAATCTCTATTTCAGGACTATCATCCTTTATTTTTGCCTCTATGCCTGATTTTTGCTTTTTTGCTTCTGGAGTTTTATCTGATTTTGCCTGTTTTTTCTTATCCTTTTTTGGCTGCTTTTTCTGCTCTGCCATGAAAAGAAGCATTATCAAAAGCTCCAAACTTTCCATTCTTACTGACTTTTTTACTGCTTTAGACATCAATTCATCGGAAGAATTTTATAATATAAAAGTTTATCGTTAGAGGTGGGGTTAATTTGAAGGCTGAAGCTAAATGAGCCGTGAAGAGCAGTTTTTGAGGATAAAGAAAGAATATGATGAATTTTACAGGGAGTTTATAAGTCAGGGAAAGCTTCCGATGGGAGAAACAGAAGCTGGCTTTTGGGGGGTTTCCCTTACTGATGACATTTTTGAGCTTTTTAAGGAAATAAGACTTGATAAATACAAGAGCTTTATTGACCTTGGGAGCGGAGACGGAAAGGTTGCATTGATTGCCTCTCTTTTTACAAATTCAGCAGGGATTGAATTTGATGAGGATTTGTTTAAGAGTTCTGTTAAGATTAGGGATAAGCTTGGGTTGGATGCTTCTATTGTTAAAGGAGATTTTTTGAAGCATGACCTATCTCAATATGATATTATTTTTATTAATCCAGACAAGCAGTTTTCTGAAGGCGCAGAGGCAAAACTCTTGAAAGAGATGAAAGGAACACTTATAGTATACAATCACATATACCTTCCTAATCAGTTGAAAAAATGCAAAACAATCTGGTCAAACAACCAAATACCTTCTACGATTTATACTATTTCTAAAATATAAAAAAGGTCAAGATTAATTTTTTTGTTGCCTTTTTTAATTTTTTAAATGACAGAAAGGATGCTAAATAGTGTCATTTAAAAATAGTCACAAAACTATTTAAACATAGTTTGGGATTTTTACAGTTAATATAGGGAAAAAGGGGTTTTAGATGGAATTTAAGATTAAAGAGAGGAAGCACCATAATATTCCTAAATACAACGCTGATGACTTTGGTACAGCCCAAAAATTCTCTGAGAGGATACAGGCAGAGCTAAAAGAGTTTCTAAAGGCAGTAATCTTGTTTGGATCTTCAGCAAGAAAACAATCAATGGGGCTTGAAGGGGATATTGACATACTTCTTGTTATAAATGATTTGACTCAAATAGTAAATCCTGAAGTTGTAGAAGCATACAGAATAATAACATATAAGGTTGCGGCAAACACGTCAAAAAGGCTGCACATAACAACACTGAAGATGACTGCGCTGTGGGAGTACATCAAAAACGGCGACCCAATTGCAGTCAACATACTAAGAGATGGAGTTCCTCTTTATGATACCGGCTTTTTTGAGCCAATGCAAGTACTGCTTCATCAGGGGAGGGTAAGGCCTTCTCAAGAGAGCATATGGACATACTGGACAAGAGCTCCAGCTACATTACTGAATTCAAAATGGCATATTTTACAGGCAAGTTTGGATTTGTACTGGGCGGTTATTGATGCATCCCATGCAGCACTTATGAAAATGGGGGAAGTCCCTCCGTCGCCTGCGCATGTTTCAGAAATGATAAGCAAGATTTTGGTCAAGAAAAGGCTTGTTCCTGCGAAGTGCGCAAGGACAATGCAGTTTTTCTATGACCTTTCAAAGAAGATAACACATAGGCAGCTTCAGCAGGTTTCAGGAAAGCAGTTTGACGTTTATTACAGGGAAGCAACAGAATTCTGCAATTACATGGAAAAGGTTATTAGCAGGAAGATTTGAGAAAGTGATTGATTGTTTATTTTTTCCCATTCTAATTTTTTCATCACTGGACATCCATACCATAGATATATAAATAAATCAGTTCTTCAAATATTTAATGAAACGAATGCAGTCACCTTCATCTATCAACACTTATAAACAGTGTCCAAGAAAGTATTTTTTTGCATATAACCTAAAAATACCCTCAAGCCCTTCAATTCACTTAATAAGAGGTTCTGTTGCTCACACAGTTCTTGAACATTTCTTTTTTTTAATGCCAGATTTAATTGGAGAAGATTATAAAACAGAATTGCAGAAATTCATACTTACTTTATTAGAAAAATCCTGGAAAGAAGCAAACTTCTCAACTCTTGGAATGCCTCATGAAGAGATTGAACATTACTATCAAGAAACACAGGTGATGATTCTTAACTGGCTTAACCAATTCAATAACAAAATATCCTCATTAATAAGCCAAGGGCTTTCATTTTCTTCAGCTTTTGAAAAATTAAAACCTCAGACCGAAATAAAATACATGAATACAGAGTTTAATGTCCAGGGTTATATCGACGCTATTGAAGAAGACGATGGAAAAATAAGACTTATGGATTACAAGACATCAAAAAAAGCCCATATGAGTGCTGCATATAAGCTTCAGCTTGGAATTTACGCTTTGATGTATCAAAAAAAGCATGGCAAAGCTCCTGATCAGGTTGGAATTTATTTCCTAAAGCATGATGAGAGGGTTATTGATGTTGATGACGCTTTAATACTTGACGCAAAGTTCCAGATAGAACAAATTCATCAAGAAACCGGTGAAAAAAACAGTTTAGAAGAATACCCAAAGAAAGAATCTCCTTTGTGCAAATGGACTTCAGGCCAATGTGATTTTTATGAATACTGTTTTGAAAGCAAAGAAATTCCTGCAAAGAAATAATCCAATGAGAGAATATTTTTATGCTTTGTGGAAAACATCAATAAATCCAAAGTAAACTTTGACCAT
>CAZLVM010000016.1:0-5148 GCA_964562875.1 uncultured Methanosarcinales archaeon
TTTGAGTTCTGAGCTTTGTGTTCTAAGCCATTGCCACGCTACGTGCTGATGTTTTTATTTCTTCTTGAGAGGGAGTCACGTGTAGATAGATGTTATTGTGAGTACTTCGCTTGGCAGTATCGGCTCTTATTAGTTTGGTGGCAATGGCAGTCATTGCCGCGCTCCGTGAGGTATTTGATATTGTTTCTAAAAAGGAGTCACACGCAGATATTGATGTTTAGATTAAATACTTCGCTGGGCGGCAATGACTTATGATTATGAGTTCTGAAGCACACAAAAATATAAATAAAAATCCATCTTCTTCAGGTTTATGGCATTTAGCAAGAACTTTCCAAGGAAAAAAGAAGGAAGCAACTACACTGAATGGGAAGAGATTGAACTTACAGGACAGGAAGAAACTGATTCTGATGAAAATGCAAGGCAGGACGGCATAAGGCTTATGAAAGAATGTCTTGAGGATGCAAAGAGCATAGTATCAGAAAAAGGATACAAAGAATACCAAAGCGATATAGTACACATGGCAATCTCGCTTTTTGAGAAAAGAGCATCCCACTCTGTATACTGGAAAGAATCAAAAGCAAAAGAAAAATTTGACAGCATATTCAAGGATCAAAAGGCATGAATCAGGAAAACTTATTTCCTTTTCTTCTTTTTAGAAGATTTTCTTTTTACCTTCTTTTTTGCAGCTTTTTTCTTTGGTTTCTTCCTTGAAACAGCCAAAAGCTCCCTTGGAGGCTTTGGTATGCTCATTTCTCTGCCTGAGACTATTGCCCTCTCAAGCTTTGGCATGAGCTGTCCCTGTGGAGGGGCCCTTGCCATTGAGATAAGGGCTGATATAATCATTGCAAAGAAAACAACTGCAAATGCAAATCCCCATGAAGGATCCAGTTTTGGGTATATGTATACCAATGAAATAATAAATCCCAATATTCCTACAATCATAAAACTTGTATTAAGCGGAGCAGGTTTAAGTGCCATATTTTCATCACCTCTTTTTTTAAAATAGTAAAATCCTTATTTAAACTTTACGAATTTAAGCTTGTCAACATTCTTTCTTGCCTTTTCAACCTTTGATTCAAAATCTTTCATGAACTTTTCCATAAGCCCATGGCATATCTTTTTGTCTTCCCCGCACAGAAGCTTTCCTGCCTTGCAGTTATCATAAACTTTCTGAAGCTCTTTGTCATCCTCTATGAGATGCTGCTTATAGAGCTCAAAAATCATGCATTTCTCAGGCTCTCCACCTTTTTCCTTCTGCTCTTCAACAGTATCTCTGCCCCCTGTCTTTGCCCTCATTATCTTCTGTTTTAGGGATTTTGGGTCTTCAGGAAGATCTATGTTGCCCATTGGCTTTGACTTTGACATCTTCATGTCCCCATCAAGTGAAGGAGTGTATTTGTTGATTATGTCAGCAGGCGCAAAAAAATTGTATTTCTGCTTTGTCCTTTTCACAATATCTCTGGTAAGGCGTATATGCGGATCTTGGTCAATTCCAATAGGAATTATTCCAGGCATCCTTTCCTTTAATTGCGGATAAAGTATGTCCCCTGCCTGGGTTAATGCGCTCATTATCCTTGAAGGGTCTGCGCTGCCATACACGGCCTTAAACTCATTGAGTGTTATTTTCCTTGCAAACTCAAAAGCAAGATGAACAACATCCATATTCTGCGACTGGAAATAGAATGTTGTCTTTTTTGGGTCCAATCCCAATGCAATGTAAGCAGGTATATGGAAGTTCATTGCCCTCTTCTGGGCTTCCTCAAGCGAAACTCCCCTTGTTGCGGCAGCTTCAAGGTCTGCAACAAGAATATATGTTTCAGCACCCTGCTCCTGAAAGTATTTCATGCTCTCAACAACCATCTTGTTTCCAAAATGAAGCTTTTCTCCTGAAGGCATCAGTCCGGTTAGGACATAGAATTTCTTTTTTTCATTTATCGCCTTGGCTATTACAGCCAAATCCCTTCCTGCAAACAAAACACCCCTCCTCATCATTCGGCTGGGGTTTGGAAACATTGAAGGCTGAACTGTCTCAAGCCCAAAGTCCTTTACTATTTTCTCATAATCCTCGACCAAAACAGACCCCCAAGGGTCTATTATCTTGCTGTTTGCCATAATAAGAAACCTATCCGAATCCTTATTTAAATATTTTGTCAATAATTGCAAGGGCTGACTGCCTTTTGGCAGGAAATACCGCAATTGACATCTTGATATGGAAGCAGTTCCCTCCGTCAATTATGAAATAACCGCCTTCAAGAAGCTTTTCTTTGTCAAGCCTTATGAAAAAATGAAGGTCCTCATCAAGCCTGGACTCTTTTTGAGCTATCATCCTTTTCTTTTGCTTTTCTGAAAGATGCAATATGAAATTTTCCAGGAAAAGCTTCAAGTGCTTCTGCTTCTTAATTTGTATTTCAAAAATCTGAATCTTTTTTTCTCCAAAACCAATTGCTGTCTTCTGCTTGAGAACCACTTTTTCATCTTCAAGATTAAACGGGACCAGAGAAATTAGAGCTTCCTTTATCTTTTCTATATTTTCATCTTCCTTTGCAAATACAGAAATCACCACATTGTGGAGATGCTTCATGCATTTTTAAAAACATTAAGTTTATATAAACGTTTGGTTGTTTTTAGCATATGAAGCACAACGCAAAAATAACATTGATTCTTCTCTTATTGTTCTTTTCCGCACAGATAATAGGGCTATTTGTAATAAACAACTATATCGGGGAAAGAAATGTTATACCATCAACAGGAGAAATCAACATAACCTGGAAAGATCTTCCAACTGTTGGAGGAGTTAAGCTTGAAAGGCCTGAAATCCGTGAATCAGTTTCGTACATATTCATAGGCGTTGCAATAATAATAGGGACTATACTCATATTTGTTCTTATGCAGTTCAAGAGCCCGCATGTTTGGAAACTATGGTTTTTCCTTGCAATACTGTTAACACTTACAATATCCTTTGGAGCTTTTATGACTTCAAAAATAGCTTTTGGAATTGCTCTTGCGCTTAGCTTGCTAAGAATACTTAGGCCAGGGCTTATTGTGCAAAACTTTACAGAACTGTTTATTTATGGAGGGCTTGCATCGATATTTGTTCCAATTGTAAATACATTTTCAGCATTCATGCTTTTGATAATAATATCATTATATGATATGTATGCTGTCTGGAAGAGCAAGCACATGATAAAGATGGCGCAGTTTCAGACAAGGTCAAATATTTTTGCAGGACTGCTTATCCCATACCGACTTCCGAATGCAACAAAAAAAGGAAAGCATAAACTTGTAAAAATAAAGACTGCAATACTTGGCGGAGGAGACATAGGATTTCCGTTAATATTCGCAGGAGTCATGATGAAGACTGTAGGAATTTACAGAGCAATGATAATACCTGTTTTTGTGACAATATCCCTTGCTCTGCTGCTTACAAAAGGAAAGAAGAATAAGTTTTACCCAGCAATGCCATTCCTTTCAATGGGATGTGTTGCAGGATATGCAGTTATGTCATTGATTGGGTTATTTTTCTGAGTCAATGCTGCGCTTTGTGTTTTTGGCTGTTGCCACGTTTTGTGATGAATTGTTCTAATCCGATACTGCGCTCCGTGAGACTTCTGTTATTTCTTCTTCAAAGGAGTCACGTGTAAATCGCTGTTGAAATTTAGTACTTCGCTTGGCAGTATCGGCTCTATTTCGCTAAGTGGCAATGTTTTATTTCTTCTTCAAATTAGTCACACGTGTTAAACAATGTTTAGAATAAGTACTTCGCTAGGTGGCAATGGCTATCACTTTTTTGGCAGCATTGGCTCTTATTAGTTTGGTGGCAATGGCTACGTATTAATCGGACTCTTCTTCTAAGTCATCACGGGCATTATTAGGTTCTATTTCTCTTATGAGAGGCTTTTGCTCTGCTTTCTGCCTTTCCTGGAAAGAATTCAATGTCTTCTGCTGGGCATTGGCAGAATATGAAACAGGGTTAACAACCATTCCGTCAGCTGCAGCCAAAACCTGCACTCCTGTTGCATTTTGTATTTCCCTTGCCTCATAAAGAGGATCTCCCTGAAGCATCTTGTTTCCAAAATGAGTTAGAACAAGAAGCTTTGGCTTTGCTTTCTGCACAATTTTTATCACATCATCAGTTGTCAAATTGTCAATCTCTTTTTCATTTGTCTTTGAAGGATAAACTGTGTTAAGGATAAGTATATCTGATTTTTTGTAATGCTCTGCAAGATCCTTGCTGTACCTCGTGTCTGAAGAATATGTAAGCACGAATTCAGGAGTAAAAATCTTGAACCCTACAGCATGCCTGTCCTTGTGATATGCAGGCAATGCCTGAATCTCAATATTCTGTATGCCAATCCTTTGGCCTGGTTTTGTAACAATCACTCTTTCCACACATTTCCTATGAAACCTTGTTAAGTAAGGCATGATTTTGTTTTCCTCATCCCCGTTTACAACACTCTCGCTTGCTATGAGAACTCCCTTTATGTCAAGACAGTTCCTGCTCATTGCAGCAAGAACAGCATTTAAGTCATTGCAGTGGTTTATGTGACTGTGGGAAACAAGCACAGCTGTATTTTCCCTAAGATTAATTCCATAATTAGCAGCCTTGACCAATGCGCCTGGCCCAGGATCAAGATGAAACTGGTATCCTTCTACCTTTATGACTATACCTCCTGAAGACCTAATCTGCTTGCCTACTGTATATTCATCGCCAGCTGTACCAAGAAATATTATGCTCGAACCCATGAAAACAAAAAAACAATTGAGATATAATAGTTTTTCTATTTTGCAGTAGTGGTTATATTTAGAACAGAATATAATGCTACCATAAGCTTTTTAAAGCCCAAAAACTTGCTATTTTACGGGCAGGCTATACTGGGAGGCTAGCGCTCTCCTGTCACCGGAAATACGCTTTAGCCGGGGTGAAGCTTGAAAAGAGGTGTATGCCCTTCATGATGGTCTTGTCTTGGACGTTGACGGTCTGTCCTGCGGGATTCGGATTTGTGAGAACCTTGTCAGGCCGGGAACGGAGCAGCAATAATCATGATTCTTGATGCTCACAGGGTCGCGGACTCGAGGAAAAGACAAGGTAGCTGTCTTGAACCGCATGCATCAATTTACAGGCGCGCCTGCCTACTTTTTTTAATTCTA
>CAZLVM010000016.1:5248-9568 GCA_964562875.1 uncultured Methanosarcinales archaeon
TAAGAAGTATTGCAGGCTTTCCAGGCACTGCAGAATTTGCCTTGGCTTCCTTGGACTTGTCTGCTTCTGTAATATTTACATCACAGCCAAATTCTGACTTTATGAAATCAGCTGATTCCTTCAATGCAGTAACCTCATCCTTATGAGACAGGTTTACCATTGGAACTCTTCTCGAAGAAACCATCTTTGGAAGGAACTTTGCTATTTCCATTCCGAACTTCTTGAACTTAGCCTCTGCCATAATCGCCTTGAGTATATCACCAGGATTTTGAGTCTTTTCAAGCAATTCATTTACCTTCTTAAAAAGGCCGTATTTCCATTCCTTTGAAACAAGAAGCTCAACTGACTTTGGCTTTTCTATCTTTGAAAGCTTCATCACAGTTCTTATGTCGCTCATTGTATTCTTGACAAGCTCTTCTGCATCATCAAGCTCAGCCTTTATTGCCTTTACATCAGCCTTAGGCCATTCTGCTATTGAAATAAGTCCTTTCTTGCCAATCATTTCCCAGCATTCCTCGCAGAAATGAGGTATGAAAGGCGCAAGAAGCTTTAAGTGAGTTTCTATGAATAAATTAATCAGCCGTTTGCTTGGCTTGTCGTTTGTCCTTTTCATGTACCATTTAAGGCTTCTCTGCATGTCAAGGAAAGAAAACTGCACTGCTGATTTGAAAAGCATATTTTCAATGGCGTCTGTTGTTTTTTTCGCAGCCTCATTTATCTTGCTTTCAAACCAATTGTCAATATGAAGGCTTGTATCCCTCCCCTTGTTGTATTTATCCCGGATAAAAGAGTACATTTCAAACAGCTTTTTCTTTGCAGTCTCAAGAAAATCCATGCCATAGTTTGCGTCATCAACACCTTCACCTGCATTTGCAGCTGTGAGTCTTACAATATCTGGCCCGTGCTTCTCATACAACTCCCTCATTGTGAAAAAGTTGCCCTTGGACTTTGACATCTTCTCATTATTGACCATTATCCTGCCGTTTATTATGAAAGCCTTTGGCCAATGCTTCTCAGGAAATAATGCAGTATGATTGAAAATGCAAAAAGAAAGATGGTTTTGCACCAAATCCTTTGCAGAATTTCTGAAATCAAAAGGATACCAGTAATTAAAATCATTTTTCATTGTATCAATCATTTTTGCAGGTATTCCTGTTGAGCTTTCAACAGAATCTGCCTTGCCTTTTCCCATGAAGACATAATCAAAGAACTCATCGTTCAATTTGTCTACCTTAAACCCATATTTATCAGGATTCTGCAAGTATTTTGATATTGTTCCATATGCCATCTGTATTGTTGAATCAGAAAGGCTTTCTATGACCCACTTTTTATCCCAGGGCAGCCTTGTTCCAAGGCCAAACTCTCTTGTGCATGCCCAATGATTAAGCCAATCAAGCACATAATCAAACTGCTTTCTTACCTGTTCAGGATAAATCTTCATCTTGTCCAGGCACTTATGAGCCATTTTCTTCCATTTTGGATCGTTATACTCAATAAACCACTGGTCAGAAACCATCTTAACAATGCACTCTGTAAGGCATCTGCAAACTACCCTGCCTGAAAGTTCGTAAAACATAACAGCATCCTTGCTGCTAATCAGGTCATTCTTTATTGCAGGCTGGGCTTCTTTTACAGTCATGCCCTTATATTTTCCTGAGTTTTTCCTCATTACACCTTTCCTAAAAACTCTTTTGTTAATTTCCTGCTTAGCATCTTCCAGCTCTTTTTCATCCTTGTATGATTTTGCGCCATACTCATCACAAATCTCCTGGCCAAGGTTTTCACCCATTCCATCAATCTTGATATTGGGGATTGGAATAATCTTTTTTACAACTTCAGAATCCAAATTGAATTTTTTTATCATCTCCGGCTCATCATTTAATCTCTTAACTTCCATCAAGTCCTGAGGAGTTTCCAAAGCAGAATAGACTATGCCTGACCCAATCTTAGGATCAATAAATTCAGCAGGAAGTATGTATATTTCCCGGTCAACCAAAGGCCCTTTTACCCATTTTCCCATGAGCTCTGATGCCCTAATTTCACCAACAACCTCAACTTCAGTAAATTGGTCCTTGATTTTGCTTACAACTTCCTTTCCAACAACCCATTTTTCATCTCCCACCTGAACTATGGCGTATGTCGCGTCTGGATGAACCCACAGGTTTGTCTGGCCAAATAATGCATCAGGCCTTGTAGTTCCTGCAACAATAATAAGGTCAGAATCTTTAAGCTTAATACGGTTAGAACCTTTAAGCTTAAACTTTACCCACATGAAATCTTTTACAGTTTCTCCTTCGCCTTCAGCCCTTGCGTGGTCTCCTGTAGGTGCATTGTCCTTAGGGCACCATACAACAGGATGCTTGCCTTTCTTTACATACCCCTTTTCCTTCAACTTGTTGAACTGCCACTTTATCATTGCATCATAAGGAGGGTTAAGCGATGTTGTAGTGAAGGTGTACCTCTCATCAATTGAGAATCCCATGCTCTTTATGTCCTTTAAGGTTTCTTTTGGAAAATAATCTATCCAGTATTCAGGGTTTTCAAACTTGGAAATTTCAGATTCAGAAATACCCATCTTCTTTAGGGTTTCAATCTGCTTTGGCTCATTCTCTTTTACTCTCTGAGCAGCAGCCACTATAGGAGTTCCTGTGCAGTGGAACCCAAACTTGACAAGAACGTTGATATTGTTCATCCTCTTGTACCTGAGCATAATTTCAGGAGAAGTATAAGTAAACAAATGGCCAAGATGCAGAAGCCCGCTCATGTAGGGATATACAATTGCTATGTAATACTTCTTTCTGTTATCTGGACCTGCTTGGAAAACCTTTTCCTTTTCCCATCTTTCCTGCCACTTTTTGGCAATTCTGCTAAAATCCACCATAATAGCAGTGAGATAAGAACTATATTTAAATATTACTAGAAATTTATATAGGGCATGGAATCAAAGGAATGGGACCGAATTGCCAAGGACTATTTCAATAATCTAGGGAGCCCTTTTGAAAAAGGAGTAATTAATCCCCTTTTTGGGATGGTTAAACGGATAAATGGAAGAGAAAAGATGTCTGCGGTTGACCTTGGGACAGGTGTAGGAAACCTTCTGCCTTTTCTTGAGAAGAATTTTGAGAGTGTTACTGGTATTGACTTTTCTGAAAAGATGCTTGAGCAGGCGGAAAAAAAAGCAAAAAAATCTGAGCTTGTCCAGAAAGATATGAGAAAGCTTGGAGGGCTGTATGAAAAATTTGATATTGCATTTTCAATAAACTCTATGCTTCTTCCATCTGCAAATGATATTGACAAGATGATGAAAGAAGCCAGCAGAGTGCTGAAAAAAAGCGGAAAACTTTTTGCTGTTTTTCCTGCGATTGAGGCAGTTCTCTACAAAGCTATGCTTACATATAACTATGAATCCAAAAAAGACGAGAAAAAGGCAAGAAAAAAAACGCATAAGCTGATTGAGTCTGAAAAATACGACTTTCTTTTAGGATTAATGAATGAGGACGGGGAGCAAAAACATTTCTACAAATTTGAGATTGAATACCGGCTCAAAAAAGCAGGATTCAAAAACATAAGATTCAGCAAGGTTGAATATCCCTGGAAAATATGGGGAGAAAAATATTACCTAAAATTCAAGAATAATCCTATGATGTGGGATTGGCTTGTGGAAGCAGAAAAATAAAAAAATTAAAATTTCTTGAACTTTGTTGCAGTGTCTATTAAGTCAACATGACCCAAAAACATAGCTCTGCAGCAATACCTGTCCAATCCAAGATCATCCATTACATCTTTTGGAATCTCTCCTTTCTTTACCCGGTCCTTATACTTTTCCCAAAGGTGGGCAATTGGCTTTCCACAGCTCCAGCATCTTATTGGTATTATCATCGTGAATCACCTGTATGATTTCTGTTTTTTTGCTCTTGCATTTCCGCCACTGTTAGGCTTTCTTGGCTCCTTTCTTCTAACATCAGCAACAAGAAGATGCCTGTCATAATCTGCAAATGATTTTTCAAGTTTTTTGTTGAATTTTACAAGGGCCTTTGCAATAACAAGCCTTGAAGCCTCTGCCTGGGAGATATAACCTCCCCCCATAACATTGATATCTATATCAACCTGACCTGCAATATCCCCTGCAATAAGCAATGGCTCTTCAATCCTTGATTTTGCCAAATCAGGCTGGTAGTGTTCAAGCATCAAGCTATTAATTCTTACCTTGCCAGATCCTGGCTTAAGTGTTGCCCTGGCTATTGCCCTTTTTCTTTTTCCTGAAACTTGAATATTTTTATTCATTCTTTACCACCTATAAGCTTGCAGATTGTTGAAATA
>CAZLVM010000017.1:0-9521 GCA_964562875.1 uncultured Methanosarcinales archaeon
ATTTCTTCTTAAAATGAGTCACGTGTAGAAAAAAGTTTGGGTTGAGTACTTCGCTTGGCAGTATCAGCTATTATTTTATTGGTGGCAATGGTTATTATTCTTTAGGCAGCAATGGCCTTATCTCCTTTTGATGTGCTGGTATGCCTTGAATACTGCATATGGCAGTACAAATGAGACAACATACGCAACTGCCATTATTGATGCATTCTGAAGCGCTCCCTGATTTCGTATAAGCTTTGCAATATAATTTGAAAGCACAACCATTATGTATACATTAATCAAAGCTATAGCTGGTATAAAAATCCATTCAACTATGTATCTTTTTGTCTCAAGGTTCTCAATCTCCCAGAGTATAACTGTGAATATTATTCCAAACGAAAGCCCTAGCAATGCAACAGCAATGTATACAAATTTTGCGCTGAACGCAAGCTGAAACGGTATTAATAGCACAGACATGAAAAAATTCCCAATAATCATTAGAAACAGGGCAATCCAATAAACAATTGCTTCTGACATTATTATAAAGGAGGTTTTTTTCTTTTTTGCAGACTCTACAATGGCCATGGTCTTCTCAATTTCATCATCATGCCATCCCTTTGCCTTTAGGCGCTCTCTTAACGGCTCCATCTTATTTCAGTCCCAGAAAATCAAGCACTGATTTCATAGCATTTTTTTTGGGCTTGATTATCTTGTATTCATCTCCTATCATAAATGCTGCAAGCTGCTTGAATGATATTGATGCTTTAGTATCTGGATGCGAATAAACAACAGGGTGCTGCAACTTTAATGATTCCCTTACATTATTGTCATAAGGTATTCTGCCTATCACAGGAATCTCAAGCATTGCCTCAACACTTTTTGAATCCATCTCAAGACTGTCATTTCTTGCCTTGGTCAATACAGCCCCCACAACAGGAGTGCCAATTTCTTCAGCAAGCTTTAAAGTTTTTAGTGTGTCAGTTACAGCAGGAAGGTCTGGAGTTGTGACCACAACTATTTCATCAGCAAGCTTCATCACTGCAGCTGCTTCATCACCTATTCCTGCTGCAGAATCAATAATGACAAATTCGCTCATTCCATTGAGTTCTTTTGCCTTTTCTCTAAAAACATTTGGGTCTGCGCTTCTGCAGTCCTTTAGCAAAATTGAACCTGACGCAAGCTTTAGGCCTGAAGGATGCATGTATACTGCTTCCTTCATGCTTTTTCTCCCTAGAATTGCATCATGGACAGTTGCAGGCGTGTTTGAGCTTCCAAGGTGAATCCCTATATTAGGTGTTGAAACATTCCCATCAATAACAATAGAATTTCTGCCAAAGCAGTTGAGCGCGGTTGCAAGATTAATAGATGCTGTTGTTTTTCCAACACCCCCTTTTCCAGAGGCTATGGCAATAAACTTAGTCATTCTCCCCCGCCTATAAGCTTTTCAACATATTCAACAAATTCTTTGGTTTTTTGGAAGTATTCACTGATTATGTCAATATCAATCTCAATTTCTTTTTCATCAAGAGTTGCAACCATGGTCACATGCCTCCTGTGCTCTCTTAAGCATGCAAATTTTGCCTTGTTTATTTTTCTTAGAAGAGCGTAAAGTTCCATATATGTATTTACTGTGTGGTCTTCCGGATGAAGCTTATTTATTTGATCTGCCCTGACTAATGGCACAGATGATATTTCAGCTATTTGCTTATTTTCCTTGGCATACCTTAGAAGAACTTCCATAGTAAAGTCATATGCATTAAGAAGACGCTCTATTATATTTTTGATTACATCAACCGTTCTTGTGTATTTCAGGCTTACAAACACAAGGTGGTCAGACCTCTTCAGTTCCTCTTTTGCCTTATACAACGATTCTTCCATCTTCACTCACTATAACTGATGTCTCGCTTAAAAACCTTTTTGTTAGTTGAACAAATTTTTTGATTCTTTCAAGATATATTGTCTTCA
Organism: uncultured Methanosarcinales archaeon; assembly: GCA_964562875.1. Classification (GTDB taxonomy): domain Archaea; phylum Nanobdellota; class Nanobdellia; order Woesearchaeales; family JAGWAF01; genus CAZLVM01. The sequence goes on from CAZLVM010000017.1 coordinate 1,945, forward strand.
TCCTGTACTTGTCAGAGCATATTACAAATGAGTCCTTTCTTGCAAACTCAATTGGTGATTTGTTGTGAGCTATTATTATTTCCTTTACGTCAAGAATTAGCTCAAGGTATTCCTTGTTAATCTTGTATCTTACAGCGCATTTGTCCCTGAAAAGCCTAAACTTGTTTTCAAAGTTTTCAACAAATGCAGGAACCCTTTTGTATTCCCTGTCATAATATAATATGCTGTTCATGCCGTTCACAAGGGCAATGAACATGTTGTCCATAACTGCAAGCAGCAATTTTGGGTCCATGATAAGAGGGTATGTCTGCGTAAGCATGTGGTCGGCAATCCTTATTTTTGCATTTGCCTTGTCCAGAGCAGCCCTAAAATCCCCCATTACAATTATATAAGGGATGTAAATATAAAAACCTTTCTTGATTTATTCGCCTTTAAGAGAAATAATTGCTTCGGCAATATCGCCGTCATGCTCTTCGAGAGCCTTTTTTGCCTCTTCTTCGCTGACATTTGCCTGGCCAACAACTGTCTTTACATCATCATCACTTATTTCAGGAATAGTTGATATTTCCCGCTCCGCTACATTGCCTGAAATCTGGAATGTTTCCTGACCCATCATGTTAACTTTTGCAACAGAAGGATTTGTAATAACAATTTCCTTGCCATCAGTCTTTATGATTACTTCAGTTGCAGGGATGTCCACCTGCTGGACTCCCATTTTCTTCATCATCTGCTGCACTTTCCGTGGGTTCATTCCTGGAAACATTTTAACCTGCCAAACTTAAAAAAGAAGTTCCATACCAGTGAAGCATGATTGTAATTATCATTACTACAATGCCTATGATAAGAACATGCCCTGGCTTAAACCTAAGCTTTGACTTGTACTCGTCAAAGTACCTGGTAATTCCTGCCGTGCTTGACGGCATTTGTATTTTGTCTCTTGCCATTTTAAAAAAGTAGGTTGGGTAAAAATAAGCCACCTTTTGTCAGGCCCTTTGTGCAGCATATAACTGCGATGACCTGCCTTAGCATTTAACTAAGCATCCAAATGGACTTGCACAAGCCAGGTCTGTCCGTTTCATCCGTTCTCTGCAGAGCGTCTGCCGGTTAACTCATTCCTGTCGCCAGGAACTTCGCGGCATCATCCTCCTGCAAAGGGGTTTCGTTTCTGAGACGTTGCCATCCATTTCTGAATGTCTCTTTCGAGACTGGCCCTTTGAAGTGGGTGGACTTTCCTAAGCCCGAAGGCCTATGCTAAGTATTCACCCAACCTGTAAAATATGAATCTTACAGGGTTTATAAAGGTTTTGGTGGACTGTAAATTCAGAACTGAAAGACGAGGGCAGAGAATTCCATCTTGCCCTGCATTATTTTTCTTTCTTCTATTAGATTAAATTTATGGGCTTTTGCTGCTTCTTTCATGAGGCTTGGAGATGTTGTTAAGGTTACTATTTTTCCTGTTTTTTTCATCATATGCTCTGCCTGCCAGAATAACTCATTATAGATTTTTGCAGCTGCCTTTTCAGAATGCCTTCTTCCTGCTTCAGGAGGATGTGTTATTATCTTGTCAATAGTATCTTTCTTGAATTTCAGCTCAAGCCAGTCAGTTTCTTTCCTGCTAAAACTTAAGATTTTGTTTATCCCTGCTATTTTTGCATTTTTCTTTGCAGCTGTAACCGCATTAACAGACTCATCAACTGCAAATATGCTTGAATCTATTTTTTTCTTTATTTTTTCATCAATCTTATCAAAAAAGCTGTCAAAATCAAAGTCTTCAAACTTTTTCATATCCACAAAAAGAAATTTGTCCTTTGAAAAATGGTTGACAGGAAAATTTGAAGCAAATAATGCAGCCTCAATCGGAATTGCCCCTGAAAAGCAAAACGGATCAAGCAGTGTTTCCCCGTCTTTAAAATCACCAAGCCTTAACAAAGAGTATGCTACTGTTGCTTTTATTGTGTCAGAACCTGTAAAAAGCCTGTAATCCCTTTTCCCAAGATCTTCTCCTGAAAAATCAATGCCTATGTGGCAGTCATTATTGTTTATGAAAATGAAAAATGTTACATCAGGATTTTTGAAGCTTACTTTTGCCTCTGTTTTTGAGATTATCAACCCCCCAACTTCCCTTTCTGCCTCCATTGTGTTTATGGAATCATTGTTGTTTCTGCACCTTGCAACAAATGCCGAATCCTTTGATATCCATTCAGACAAATCAGGAACTTTTTCTTTTATGTCATCGATTGATTTTATCTTGAATGAATCAAAAAGAAGTATTATTTTCAAAACTGACTGAGCCTTGTAGCATAAAAGAAACAAATCTTCGTATTTTTCAAACTCAAACTCAACACAGGAATCCCTTAAATGAGGTTTTGCATTTTCCCCCAAGATATCAGTTATTTCTTTTGAGCAGGCATCCTCAATCCCAATGTTTGTTATTGCGAGGCCTTTCATTTAGAACTAAAACTTTTTCCTCATCTGCTTTTTTTTCATAAGATCCTGAATTGATGGGACATCAGGGTTCTGTTCATTAGATGATTCATCATTTGGTTCGGAATCTTCCTGCTTTTCTTCTCTATCTTCAGAAGATTCTGTTTCTTTTTCAGGATCTTCTTCAGCTGGTTTTTCGCTGCTGTTTTCTTCAGGAGATTCTATGCCATTACCGTTTTCGCCTTCATCACTTTCCCTTGGGGCTTTTGCAATTGAAATAAGCGAGTCTGTATCATCCAGGCGCATAACCCTCACTCCCTGAGTGTTTCTGCCTATTGTTGATATTCCGTTTGCTGCAATTCTTATGATTATTCCGTTTCTTGTTATGAACATCAGCCCATCATCATCATCTACTGACTTAATGCCAACAACATTTCCATTCTTTTCTGTTATTTTTATGTTTATCACACCCACTCCGCCCCTCTTTATTAGACGGTAGTCCTCAACAAGTGTTCTTTTTCCAAATCCTTTTTCTGTAATAGTAAGAATTGTCTTTCCGGAAATAGCCTTAACCATTCCAACAACATAGTCATCTCCCTTGAGCTTTATTCCCCTAACTCCTGCAGCTGTCCTGCCCATAGGCCTTAGGTCTTTTTCGTTGAATTTAACAGCCATTCCCTTTGCAGAGGCAATAATCATTTCCCTTGAGCCATTAGTCAGCTTTACGCTTGTCAGCTGATCTCCCTCATTCAGGCTAAGCGCAATTATGCCCCCTTTTCTTGGGTTTGAGAAATTGTCCAAAGGTGTTCTTTTTATTGTTCCATTCTTTGTAACCATTATAAGAAACCTTCCTTCCTTGAATTCTTTTATTGGAACATAAGCAGTAATCCTTTCATCCTGCTCCAGATTAACAAGATTTACAACAGCAGTTCCTTTTGCCGTCCTTGATGCTTCCGGAAGCCTGAAAACTTTCAGCCAGTGCACTTTTCCTTTGTTTGTAAAGAAAAGCAGGTATGAATGAGTGTTTGCAACAAAAATTTTCTCAACAAAATCCTCTTCTTTTGTGCCTGCCGCTATAACTCCCCTTCCCCCTCTCTTTTGTTCCTTATATGTTGTAATCGGAAGGCGCTTTATGTATCCTGCATGCGTAACTGTAACAACAACCTTTTCAGGCTTTATCAAATCCTCAATCTCAAGGTCTGTTTCCTCTGCAACAGAAATGGTTGTTCTTCTCTCATCCCCATAATTCTGCTTTACTTCCTCAAGCTCTTCCTTGATTATGCCAAGGATTTTCTGTTCGGAGCCGAGAATTTTCTTTAGCTCACCAATAATCTGGATTAGACCCTTGTGCTCTGTCCTTAGTTTTTCCTGCTCAAGAGATGTAAGGCGCTGCAGCTTCATGTCAAGTATTGCAACTGCCTGCTTTTCAGAAAGATTGAAGCTTGAAACCAATGATTCCTTTGCTGTATCAACATTCTTGCTCTCCTTAATCATCTTTATTGCTTTGTCAATATCGTTAAGAGCAATTATTATTCCTTCGAGAATGTGAGCCCTTTCTTCTGCTTTTTTCAGCTCAAACTTAGTTCTTTTCCTGACTATTTCCTGCCTGTGCTTGACAAACAGCTCAATCACCTGCTTGAGATTAAGGACCTTTGGCTCGTTATTAACCAATGCTAGCATTATAACCCCAAATGTTTCCTGCATTCTTGTATGCTTATACAACTGGTTGATCACAATGTCGCTGTTTGCGCCTGTCTTGAGCTCAATAACAACCCTCATACCTTCTCTGTCAGACTCATCCCTCAAATCAGATATTCCCTGAATCCTTTTGTCCCTTACAAGCTTGGCAATTTCTTCTATCAGCATTGATTTGTTTACCATATAAGGAATTTCTGTTATGATAACTCTCTGCCTGTTCTTCATATCCTCTACAGATGTTCTTGCCCGGACAACTACCTTTCCCCTTCCAGTCCTGTAAGCTCTTTTTACTCCATTTGTTCCGCAGATTATTGCACCAGTAGGAAAATCTGGAGCTTTTATATGATTCATAAGCTCATCAATTTCAATTTCAGGATATTCAATCAGCTTGATTATCCCATTGCAAACTTCGGTTATGTTATGAGGAGGGATATTTGTTGCCATTCCAACAGCTATTCCACTGCTTCCGTTAATCAAAAGATTAGGTATTTTTGAAGGGAGTACTGAAGGCTCTTTAAGGCTGCCATCAAAATTAGGCACAAATTTCACAGTATTTTTCTCAATGTCCTGCAATACTTCCTCTGCCAGCTTACCAAGCCTTGCTTCAGTATACCTCATTGCAGCTGCATTGTCCCCATCAACACTGCCAAAATTTCCTTGGCCATGGATTAATGGATACCTCAATGAGAACGGCTGAACCATCCTGACCATCGAATCATAGACAGCTGCATCGCCATGAGGATGGTATTTACCCAAAACCTCTCCAACAATCCTTGCAGACTTCTTGAAAGGCTTGTTATGAAACATCCCCATATCCTTCATTGCAAAAAGAATCCTTCTATGAACCGGCTTAAAGCCGTCTCTTACATCAGGCAATGCCCTGCCAACTATCACAGACATGCTGTAGTCAAGGTAGGATGATTTCATTTCATCCTCAATTACCCTATCAACTATCTTCTCTGATTTTTCTTCTATCTCTTTGTCCATTTTTGAATAATTTAGAGCTAGAAAAAAGCCCTTCTCCAGTAAAAAATAATGACCTTGCCTTTATAAAGGTTTTGGTTGTAAAATGCCTCTACAAGCCTTCTAAAGGCAGAATTCGTGGTTTTCAGGGTTTTGAATTCAGGCTTTCAAACGCTTAATAATATGCTTTGCAACAGGTATTGTATAACCGCAGTAAACACATCGCTTTTTCTTACCTGCAATATCTTTTTCATTTCCCAGAGGGTTGCATTTCATGCTATTGCCGCACTTAGGACACTTTACAAGAAGCATCAGTAATCATCCCTTGTTTCCTTTTGGTTTGAATTTTCTTCCTTTTCTTCAGCCCCATCAGATTCATCAGACTCATCAGATTCATTTTTATTTTCATTTTCTTTTGATTCTGGCTGGGGCTTTTTGCCGTAAACAATCTCCTCAACTTTCTGGTCAATCTGAGCCTCTACATCCTTTGGAATACCTTTTTCAAAAAGCTTTTTTCCTTCCTTAAAATTTATAGGCTTCTTTTTTGCCATTTCCTTTGCCTCTGCCGCAATTTCATCAGCAGTTGCGTGCTTTTTTGGAGGCTCTGGCTCTTTTTTCTTTTCCCCTGCATAAACTTTAGATTTTTTCTTAGGCTTTTCAGTTTCTTCTGCTTCTTCTTCCGGAACTTCATCTTCTTCAGGAGCTTCTTCAGATTCTTCTTCCAAAACTTCCCCCTCTTCAGGAACTTCAGGCTCTTCTTCCCCTTCAGGAGCTTCATTTTCTTCAGGTGCTTCTTCTGTGCTTTCTTTCTTGAAAATCGTGAACTTTTCCTTGAATTCTGTTTCTCTTGTCGCAGATCCTTTCTTTTCTTTTTCAAATGCTATGTCTGCTTTCTTCAGCCTTTCTGCTTCTGAAATAATTTCTTTTTTCTCCTGCTCTGAAAGCCCTGGCTTAATAATTTCAAGATCTCCAAGCTCCTCCCTGATAACTATAATGTTTGCTTTTGGCTCCTCAAACTCTGTGCCTTCTGCAACCTCTGAATCATATACATCAAGCTTTTCCTCATGACCCTCATCATCAACAAGGTCTATTTCAGGAAGCTTTTTCTCTTTATCAATTATTTCTGACTCAACAATATTAAGCTCTTCCGCAGCATCCTTTTTCTCTTCATCAGACCTCTGCTTGTGTTCTGCATCCTTTTCTTTTACCATTTTCTTCAACTCTTTTGCCTCTGCACCTTTTAGTATAACTGCCTTTTCCATTTCCTTAATCTGCTGGAACCTTTCCTTTACCTTTTCAGGAGGTATGTCAAAATAGTCAAAGAATTTTGGGGAAAGCCTAATCATTTTTGTCCTTCCGTGCTTTTCCCGGGAGATATATCCCTGCTTTTCAAGCTCCATTAAATGATCATATGCTTTGTTTGTCCTTGTCTTGATTACATCAGACTGCAAAACAGGGGCTTTGTATGCAATAACCGCAAGTGTTTCCATCAAAGTCTTGCTTAGTTCTGTCCTTGTAACAATCTTCTGCACAATAGAAATATATTTTTCTCTGATTGCCATTTTCCAGGCTGTGTCTTCCTGGACAAGCATGATAGGGCCTTCAGAATATTTTTCCTTAAGTTTTTTCAGGGACTTTTCAACAAGCTCCACGTTATGGCTCATGCTGCAGAGCTTTGCAATTTCAGCCAGCTCTATCTTCTTGCCAGCCGAAAAAAGAAGCGACTCAATCTTGTTCTTCAGCTCTTCGTTTACCTGTTCCATATCTCCCCTCTTTTTCAAAAAGCGTATTATCTTTTATAAATCTATCAACAAATACTTTTAAATTTTTCTCAGGTATGCCCATGACAGCAGAAAATTCCTCCAAAGACTTTGGTTTATCCTTTGCCAGAGAAACCATAAAATTCCTTATTATGCCCAGAGCATTCTTGTCCATTACCTCTTGTTGTGCCTTGAATGTTTTTACAACCATCTCTGTTTGGTGGAGTTTTGCCTGCAAATCATTCAGCAGGTTGCTTAAGTCTGTTGATTCCATCTTAAGTGATGTTGGCTTCATGATTTCAACTGATGAAGGGAGTGAATCAAAGCAAAAATCAAGCAAAGCAACAGGGCTTTTGAACCATATGTCAATCTCTGCAAATGCAGAGAAAAGCTCTTTCTGCGGCTCTGGCTTTGCAAATTCTTCGTTGATTATATCAAAATTCTTTTCCTTTCTTAGATTTTCAACATATGACTTGAGGGATTCCTCAACATGCTCTTTTGGGGCGCCAAGTATCTCAAGTATTACTTTTGCAAGCACCTGCCCATTTTCCAGACGTTCAGCTTCTTCCATGAGCTAACATAATCTTGAGATATATAAAAAGGTTTCCTCGCACAATAAGCAATTTTGATCAAATACTTCGCTTGGTGGCAATGGCAGTCATTGCCGCGCTCCGTGCGGTATTTGATATTGTTTCTAAAAAGGAGTCACACGCAGATATTGATGTTTAGATT
>CAZLVM010000018.1:0-2688 GCA_964562875.1 uncultured Methanosarcinales archaeon
GCAAAAGCTCAGGGGAAAAAGGGTTGGAAAGCTAAGCTCAGGCGAGCAGACAAGGGTTGCGCTCTGCAAGGGTCTTATCAATAATCCAAAAGTGCTTCTTTTGGATGAGTGCACTGTTGGATTAGATCCTTTGATAGCAGATACTACAAGAAAGATAATCAAGAATTTTAACAGGGAGCATAAGACCGCAATACTTTTTACATCACATTATATGTATGAGGTTGAAGAGCTTTGCGATAGAATTGCATTTATGTCAAACGGCAAGATTGTAAGCATTGGTTCATCTGCAAAGCTGAAGCAGGCAATAAAAAAGCATACTGTAAGCATGAGAGTAACAGACGGAAAAGAAAATTTAAAAGTTTTCCTAAAGCACAAGGGAATTGATGTTAATTTTCTAAAAAAGAATGAAGTGAAATTTGAAGTAAGCGCAAAAGGCGACGAACTTTACAAGCTTCTCAATTCATTGTTCCAAAGAGGAGTAAGGATAAGAGACCTGCATATCAAGAGGCCAACTCTTGACGATATTTTTAAGAAAATAACAGGTGAAAGCCTAAAATGAAATGGTACAGGGTTTGGGCAATGATGCTGAAATATCTTTACATTACAAAGAACAGGGTAGACCGCCTGTTTGACATAGTGTACTGGCCTGTTCTTAATATTTTTATCTGGGGATTTCTTACAGTATACATTAATCAGATTTCTGATTATAATCTTCTAAGTGTGATACTTGGAGGGGTAATACTTTGGCTTTTTGTATGGAGATCAACTCAAGACATGGGACTTTTTGTGCTTGAAGAATTTTGGAACAGGGACTTGTATCATCTTTATTCATCTCCAATAAAGCCGATTGAGCATATAACTGCAGTTGTGATAACAGGTTTGATAAGGGCAATACTGGCTTTTATACTTGTGCTTATAGTTTCAGCAATATTCTACTCTTTCAATATATTCATATTTGGAATTTATCTTCCATTGTTTGTGCTTTTGCTTACTATAGTCGGCTGGGTGCTGGGAATATTTATAGTTGGAATGATTTTCAGATGGGGTCATAGAATTCAGGTTTTTGCATGGAGCATTCCTTTTGGAATTCAGCCGTTCTGCTGCATATTTTATCCTCTTTCTGCGCTTCCGGGATGGGCTGTTCCAATTGCGCTTGTCCTCCCGCCAACACACGTGTTTGAAGCAATGAGGGCAGTACTTGCAGGAAGCCCTTTTCCTTGGAACAATATAGCATACGCAGTGCTTTCAACATTAGTTCTTTTTGTTCTTGGAATATGGTTCCTAAGAAATTCAATAAATCACGCAAGAAGAACTGGATTGATTGCAAAGGTTGATTGATTTTTTTCATTCTTTAATTTATACAAAAGTATATAAAGTAAATCTTGGATGGATTACTTCATGAATAAGCATTATTTGGCAGCGATTGCCACGCTTTTGGGTACAATTATTGGCGCAGGAGTACTTGGCATTCCTTATGTTGTTGCTCAGGCAGGGTTTTTTGTAGGGGCGTTGAATATAGTTGTTCTTGGCTTTGTTGCATTGATGGTTTATCTTTATTTTGGAGAGGTTGTCCTGCGTACTCCGGGAAATCACCAGCTTAGCGGATATGCAGAAATTTACCTCGGTAAATGGGCAAAATATATTATTATGTTCAGCATGATGTTTGGGATTTATTCTGCGCTTATTGCATATGTTATAGGGGAAGGGTATACACTCACGTCATTGCTTGGCGGAAATCCTATGTATTGGATGATTGCTTATCTTTTTGTAATCTCAATCTTTGTTTATTTTGGAATAAAAGCTGTTGAAAAATCAGAAATGGTGCTTGGGGTTTGCATGCTTGCTGTTGTTGCTATTATTATCGGGCTGCTTATCCCTCATATAAGCGCTTCAAACCTTAACCATTTCAATATTTCCAGGTTTTTCCTTCCTTACGGCGTTGTATTGTTTGCATTTCTCGGGATGAGCGCTGTTCCAGAGCTGAAGGAAGAGCTAATCAACAACAGGAAGCTGATGAAATCTGCAATAATAATAGGTGTGCTTATTCCACTTTTCATCTATTTTCTTTTTGCGCTTACAGTTGTTGGGTCTATAGGGTTGGAAAACTTCAATGCCCTTGCCCCTGATGAGAGAATAGCATCTATTGCGCTGGATATTTTCTTTCCTGGTTCAGGCTTTGCCTTGTTTGGAAACCTTTTTGCATTTTTTTCAATGTCAACATCATTTATTGCGCTGGGGATGGCGCTGAAGCAGATGTATGTCTATGATTTCAAGATAAAAAACAGCACTGCATGGGCGCTGGTTTGCTTTGTCCCACTGGCGATTGCGCTAAGCGGAATGACTCATTTCATAGAGGCAATCAGCCTTTCAGGCATTGTTTCAGGGGGCATTGATATTATAATAATACTTTTAATGGCAGGCGTTGCAAAGAAAATGGGCAAAAGAAAGCCGGAATACAGCATTCCAATCAATATTCCTGTAAGCATTGTAATAATAATTCTTTTCTTTGTAGGAATAGTGTGGCATTTGAAGGATTTTTTCTGAGCTATTGTCACGCTTCGTGCTGTTTCTGATATTGCTTCAAAAAAGGAGTCATACGTGGATATTAATGTTTAGATAACGTACTCCGCTTGGTGACAATAGCTCTTCAGTATTTGGCAGCATTGGCTCTTCTTCGCTTGGTGGCAA
>CAZLVM010000018.1:2788-9421 GCA_964562875.1 uncultured Methanosarcinales archaeon
TCTAAGCCATTGCCACGCTACGTGATGCTTGTTTTATTGATTCTGAAAAGGAGTCCCACGCAGATATTGATGTTTTGATTGAGTACTTCGCTTGGTGGCAATCTAAGCCATTGCCACGCTACGTGATGCTTGTTTTATTGATTCTGAAAAGGAGTCACACGCAGATATTGATGTTTAGATTGAGTACTCCGCTTGGTGGCAATGGCTCTTCTTCGCTTGATGGCAACGGCCACTTTCTAGAAATCAAGCATGTCGCCTATTTTTGTTATATCGTCCATGCCTGAAGGAAGTTCAATGACATATTTTGCTTTTTTTGAGGGATTGTAAAATCTGAATGGCTTGAACTCGCGCTTTAGCTCAACAACTTTTTTGCTGCTGTCAAGGAAAAGCACGTCTATTGAAAAGAAGACAAACATCATATGAAGAGGAACTTTTTGTTCTTTGTTGAATACAAAGACAAGAGACCTTTTCTTTGGGGAAAACATCAGCCCAATCATCTTTGAAATTATAGAACTGCATATTTTTTCATTTTTTGCGATTACCCTTTTCAGTGTTTTGTTTCTTATCATTTTAGTAAAATGCAATGGATGCATACCCTACTGCAGAGCCGTATTCTCCTGTGATTTCACCTGATGTGTAATATGATAAAAGCTTTGCCTTTTTTGCATCTATTGCTTTTAACAGGACAGCAATCGGCAAAGCTCCGCAAATTGTTGCTTCTTTTTTCTTTACATAATCCAGGAATTTTTCAGGGTTTAGTTTTTTTATCGGGTCAATAGCGCCTTTGTCTAACTCGCGCAGTTTTTCCTTTATATTAACCGTGAAAGGGACATAACCATAAGCATATCCATAATGGGTGAAATCGCTTGATGCTATTATAATAACATTTTTACCTGCCTTTTTTACAGCATCTTTTATTATTTCAGCTATTTCATCATAGCCTTTGTCATTAGAAACCATTACAGGCATAATTTTGAACTTATTGTCTTTGCTGATAAACTGAAGAAAAGGGATTTGCACTTCTATTGAGTGCTCTGGAAGATGAGCTTCATCATTGGCAGGTATTTTTTCTGAGAGAATTTTCCCAAGTTCTTTGTCAACTTCAGCAGTGCCAAGAGGAGTTTCCCAATCCTGCATTGATATGCATGTTTTGTTGCCTGAATGGCTAGGTCCTATGATAATATAGGTGTCAGGTATTTTTGTTTCACCAATTTCCTTGTAGGCATGGGCTGCAGCATGGCCTGAAAATTGGTATCCGGCATGCGGAACAATTACTCCAATAATATTTTTTGTTCTTTTGCCAGGGAGTTTTCCAGGACCAAGTTTTGAAAGAAAGCATTCTTTTATTTGTTTATTCAGTTTATCTTTTCCGAGCTCATAGAACTGTCCAGCCACAATAGGCTTTCTATTCATACATCTCAACCTTTTTTTGCGCTTTTTTTATGAAATTCAACAGGCTTCCCATAAAAAGGAAAATTGCAATAGCTGCAATTATTATTATTTTTTCAACCCCTATTTTTTTAATGTCTTCTGTTATTTGTTCTTTGTCTATTTTAATTCCAGCAATTGTTTTTTTTGCTGCAGGCGCTTCTATTTGAGGGGCTGGTTTTTTGGGGTCAACAACAAATTTCCTTTCTTCTTTTAGGAGGATTTTTTCATTGTATTTTGTCTCGTAGTTTACGCTAAATGTCGTTGTATATGTTGTAAGATCTTCCCACATTGGCGCTGTCAAATCTAAATCCAGAACATTGACAAATCTTTTTGGGAGCATTTCATTCACGTTAATCTGGCTTATGTTTACAGGCAGGTTTGTTTTTGCTGTTATCTCAATATTCCTGAATGAATACCTTGAGCTTGGATTAATCAAGTTTATTATGAATGAGGCATTTTCTCCAGGCTTTACTGTTCCATTGTATACTATATCCTGGAGCTCCATTTTGTCTATTGATATGCTAATGTTTTCTTTTTCTTCAATATCCCTTAAAATGGAGCCGTACTTGTAGCGGGCCTTTACAGTTACTGGGTATGTGCCGCTTTTTTCAGCCCTAAGCACAGCTGAAAAATTTATTTTTTCAGAAGGGTCAAGCCGGCTGTTCCAGTTAAGCGACCTGCCGCTTAATACAAACTTAGGACTGTATTCAAGTATGCTCATGCTGTCAGGAATATTCAATGAAATGACCAGAGAATCGAGTTTTTCTTCGCTGTTTATGTTTTCAAGCGAAAGAGAAAGTGTTGTGTTGTCTCCTGACCATAAGCTGTTGTTTTCTATGTTCAAGTTCATATCGAGTTCTATTTTAGGGACAGTTATGGATATTGTCGGAGAGCTTGATGATGCAGTCCTGTTGCCAATTCCTGAATTGTACACTGCTTTTGCAATAGATGAAAATGATGTTGTGTTTTCAGCTGTAATCCAGTATGAACATTTTTTTTCATGGTTGGGCTTTAGCTCTCCAGCCCATGTTATGTTCTTTCCCTTTTTATCGCAGTTGTAGATATTACTGAGAAAAAATCCAGGAAAAGAATCGGTAAATACAATGTTGGATGCAGGGAGGCTGCCGTTATTTCTTATAGTTGTTTCAATTTTTGCGCTTTCTCCCACAGTAAATGTTTCCATGCTTATTGTTCGGGTTATCAGGATGTTTGCAAGATAGTAGTAAATTTCAATATCAAAACTGTAGTCATAGGGATCGAATACACTGTGGATCCATTCACCAGGATAATCTACATTTAGCAGGCAGATGCTCATGTTTAAACTGTCAGAACAGGTATTGTTTTCAACTGCAATGATACTGTCACCAATTTGCATAAGCATCCTTGAGGGAGTTTGAGTAGCCCTAACCTCAAAGAATGTGTTGTCTATTGTGAAATTGCTTTTGTGCTGCTGCAAATTATCGTGCACCTTTTCTTTGTATATTCCAAGAGCTGGCGCGCTAAGAAGAATAATCACTAATACTAATGCGATTAATATCCTAATTGATATTTTTGCCGGCATAATACCATAACCTTCATTTTATTTATATAAGGCTTTTGGTGTTTTGGCTTTTTGGGTGTTTTTTTATACAATATATAGAGTATTATAATAAAATTTATATAGACGTTACATTTACTTTTAGTGATGGCTAGCAAAGAGATAGTGACAGACAGAAGAAAAGAGCTGGATAAGGACATTTCATCATATATCGCTACAAGAAGAAAAGGCGGTGCGGGATTTCTAAAATCAGTTATAGGCATTTTTAAGTCAGAAAATGATGTTAATGTAATGCTTCACCCTGAAATGGAAAAGTATGGGGATGAAAAAGAAAAGCTCAAGAAAAAAGAAGAAGAGGAAAAAGATCCTGAAGTGCAGGTAGATGAGCTAGAAGAGGAATTTGAAGAAGGGGCAAAGCCAGGAGTTTTAGAGAGGATAAAATTATTTTTCTTTGAAGATGAAATAGAAATAAAGCCAGAAGAAAATATATCGCCTGAAGACGTGCAAAAGGTGATTGATGAAAATAGTGAAAAAGAGGAAGCAGAGGCGCAGGAAGAAGAGGATTCGGAGCTCGAAGAAGAGTATGACGAAGGCGCGCGGGAAAAGGGGATAATAGGGCGGTTTATTGACCGGCTTTTTGTGAGCACAAAGGAAAGCGATGAAGAGCAGGCTGAAGATGTTATGGAAACCGTTGATAAGTTTGACGACCTGAAAAAGGTTGTTGAGATTTCAACAAAGGTTATGAAAATGCTTCCAAAGGACAAGCTCAATGAGCTTAAATCAAGCGATGACTTCAAAAATTTTAAGGAAATTCTAAAGAAGCACGATTTGATAAAGTAAAAAAATAATAAAAAAATAAATTCTTTTGCAGTCAGTACCTGTAGTGAGCTGGCTTGTACGGGCCTTCAACTTTTACTCCTATGTATTCTGCCTGCTCATTGCTTAGTTTTGTCAGCTTTACACCGAGTTTTGCAAGATGAAGCCTTGCAACTTCCTCGTCAAGCTCTTTTGGAAGCATGTAAACGCCTATTTCATGGTCTTTTGTCCACAGTTCAATCTGCGCAAGAGTTTGGTTTGTGAATGAGTTTGACATGACAAAGCTTGGATGGCCTGTTGCGCAGCCAAGGTTGACCAATCTTCCTTCAGCGAGGATAAATATCTCATGCCCGTCAGGGAAAATATATTTGTCAACCTGGGGCTTGATATTCACCTTTTTTACGCCTTCAGCATTGTTCAGCTGGTCCATCTGGATTTCGTTGTCAAAATGCCCTATGTTGCAAATTATTGCCTGGTCCTTCATCTTTGACATATGCTCAAAAGTTATTATGTCTTTGTTGCCTGTTGCTGTAACATATATGTCAGCTTCGTCAAGGGAATCCTCAACAGATTTAACCTCATAGCCTTCCATTGCAGCCTGCAGAGCGCAAATAGGATCCACTTCTGAAGTTATAACCCTTGCTCCGAATCCCTTCATTGATTGGCAGCATCCTTTCCCTACATCACCATAACCGCAGACATGCGCTGTTTTCCCTGCAACCATTACATCAGTAGCCCTCTTTATGCCGTCTGCAAGACTTTCCCTGCATCCGTAGAGGTTGTCAAATTTTGATTTTGTTACGGAGTCATTGACATTAATTGCTGGAAACAAAAGTTCTCCTTTTTCAAGCATTTGATAAAGGCGGTGCACACCAGTGGTTGTTTCTTCTGAAACACCTTTTATCTCTTTTGCAACTTTTGTCCATCTTTCCTTGTTTTTCCCATATATCTCCTTTAGGCTGGCCATAAGCTCTCTAAAGTCCTCACCTTCACTGCTAAAATCCTTTTCAAGTATTGAAGGGTCTTTTTCAATTTCAACACCTTTGTGAATCATCATTGTTGCGTCACCGCCGTCATCAACTATTAGATTCGGGCCTTTGCCGTCTCCAAAATCAAGCGCTTTATCAGTGCAAACCCAATAATCCTTGAGGCTTTCGCCTTTCCATGCAAATACAGGAACTCCTGTTTTTGCGATTGCAGCAGCTGCGTGGTCCTGTGTTGAGAAAATATTGCAGCTTGCCCACCTTACTTCAGCGCCAAGCTCAACAAGAGTTTCTATAAGCACTGCAGTCTGTATTGTCATATGCAGGCTGCCCATGATTCTTGCGCCCTTGAGCGGCTTTTCTGCGCTGTATTTTTTTCTTATGGAAACTAAACCTGGCATTTCCTTTTCAGCTATTTCAATTTCCTTTCTTCCAAATTCAGCGAGATTAATGTCCTTTACCTTGTAGTTTTCTGTTTCATCCATGATTATCACCTCTCTTCGGGAATATGGATTAATTCTTATAGTTTTCTTATTATTTTGTTGAATTTGTCCAATAAATTCACTAAATCTTGGACAAACAACGAAATATTTAAATATAAGTTGGACAAGTTATAGTCTATCTGTTGTGGGGGTGGTTCTGGTGCGGCTATCATCAGAAACCCTCAGCAGGTATTTAACCATGAATCTTGACAATAAGGACTCAAAGATTATAGAAGAGCTAAAGAAGAATTCACGCGCTACTGTGAGGGATATTGCCAAGAAGACAAATGTAAGACCTTCAACTGTGCATCAAAGAATTACAAAGCTGAAGAAGGAAGGGGTTATAGAAAAATTTACTGTAAAGCTCAACAATAAAGCAGTCGGAGAAGATTTTATTGTTTTCATGCTTGTAGAAACAAGGCAGGACATTCCTTCTGTGTTTTTCCAGAATAAGCACATAAAGGAAGCATTTGGAATTACAGGAGAGTATGATCTTTTGCTTAAGCTCAAGTTTAAGGATGTGAAAGAGTTCAACAGCTTTGTCATAGGACTTAGGAAGCAGAAGGCAATTGCAAAAACAATTACGTCTGTTGTTACAATAAATCTCAAGGAGGAGATATAAGGAATTAATGTTCATAATAATCAGGGCGCCTGGAAAAACACCCCCAAAATTCTTTTTCTTGGGCGCCCTGGCCTTGTTTTTTTGGAAAAACTTAAATACTGGCTAATCGGGAATAATGCAAGATGAATCAAAAAAAAGAGGTGCTGGCAGGAGTGTTGTTCTTTTTTGCAGCGCTAATGATGGCTTCTTCAGTTTCTGCATTTGACTTCTATGGATATGCACATTACCAAAACGGAACAAACATGACAGATGTCAATGTCACGATGGAAGTATATAATTTGACTTATACTGTGGGGCCTGTCAAGATTGATGAAGTTTCAGTTTTAAGCTCAGCGTCAGGATGGTTTAACTTGAGTGATGTGCCGGAGGCAGGAGGATCAGACGAATATTTTTACAAGCCTGTCCTTGTTGAATACGATGCAAATGGCGTTGATGCTGATTATGTAGGGAAGCCGCTGCCATATCTTGATGCAGATGAGTTTTTAGGGCTTGGAGCTGTAGATTTTTATCTTCAGGAAGGAGCCACCCTAAACATAACAGCTTATAATGCTTCAGATGATGAAGATCCTTTCCAGTATATTATAAGGGATTCAAAATTAGGGTATGAGATTGCAAGCAAGTTTGACGAATATGTGCAGAACCTTATAATACATCTTCCAGCAGACAGGAATTATTCATTTATTCTTTACTTTAACCAGACCATGCCGGTTCAATATGAAGTTAACAACATAACAGATTACACAAACAACCATGCAGACATAG
>CAZLVM010000019.1:0-9347 GCA_964562875.1 uncultured Methanosarcinales archaeon
TCAAGCCAATATTGCGCTAAGCGACAAAACAGTTATTTATATTGAGTACTTCGCTAGGCAGCATTGGCTCTACTTCGCTGGGTGGCAATGGCTATTATTTTATTGGTGGCAAGGATTATTATTCTTTAGGCAGCATGGCTCTTTTCATCAAAAGGTTTATAAACTAATAATTCAGGTGGATAAGCAAGAGGTGATTACATATGATACAAGAAATAGGAGAATCATTGGTTAATCCTCTTGTAGGCCTTTGGGACGGTTTTGTAAATGTTCTGCCAGGGCTTGTTGGAGCTATTGTTGTGCTACTTATAGGCTACATAATAGCTGCTCTTATTGCATCAGCGCTTTTAAGAGTTTTCCAAAAAGTTCATCTGGATAAATGGCTTCTTGAGAAGACCAAGATTAGAAAACTTGTAGGCGGACTAAAGCTGTCGCAGTTTCTTGCTGTGATTGTAAAATGGTACATGTTTATTTTGTTCCTACCGCCTGCCGCGAGCTTGATAAAGCTTGACTCCCTTTCAGCTTTCCTGAATCAGGTTGCTGTATGGGTACCAAATGCAATCATAGCACTTATCGTAGTCCTTGTTGGACTTATGGTAGCAGGCTATGTAGCTGAGCAAATAATAGATACCAAGTCAAAAAGCGCAAGAATTATTGCAGACGTAGCAAAAGTCATAATC
The DNA here is from genome assembly GCA_964562875.1 of uncultured Methanosarcinales archaeon. Taxonomy (GTDB): domain Archaea; phylum Nanobdellota; class Nanobdellia; order Woesearchaeales; family JAGWAF01; genus CAZLVM01. The sequence continues at coordinate 678 of CAZLVM010000019.1, forward strand.
ATGATTGTTGTTGTGCTTGTAGCACTTGAGCAGATTGGCATAAGAGTTGCTCTAGTTCAGAACGTCGTGCTTCTTATTGTAGCAGGAATTGTTACAGGGATAGCTCTTGGCGTAGGAATTGCATTCGGACTTGGCGGAAAAGATGAAGCTGCTAAGATTGTTGAGCAAGTCAAGAAAAAGTTCTAAATATTTTTTTTTATTTTTTTTATTATTTTAGATAAAACCTTTATGGAAGCCAGGTTTTTGGATTGGCAATCTTTTCAGGGAGATAGTCTGATATGACAAAGTTAAGTCCGTGCTTTGCGAGCGCCTGCTGCTCTGCCCTTTTCTTCATATGAACAAGATCCGTCAATGCCTTCTGCCACTCCTTGTGAGCCCGCACAAAAGGATCGTTCTTTATTCCGTCTTTTACTCTCTTTATGTCAACATCCTTTAATGGATGTGTTGGAAGCTTGTAGTCAATTATGTCCTTTGCTGTTATGCCAAAGAACTTTGTTGTTGGAACGCAGAAAAATTTGTTCAAATGCGCAGCGTTTCCGCTTCCAACCTTTAGAGTTCTGTAAATATTCAGCCAACCGTAAGGGTCGCCGTCTGTGAATGCATATACTGGTATTTTTTTGTCATCACTAAGCCGTCTTATGAACCTCCTGCAGCTCCTTGTTGGAACTCCTCCCATTGAAATGAGTATGCAGTTGGATTTTTTCCAAAAATTATGCTTTACAAGCCTCTGAAACATACCTGCTGTTTCGATTGCGAGAATAAAATTAGCATTTGTCTCAAACTTCAGCTCCTCAACAGATGAAGGCACTGAATAAGCTCCTGAACCAAACTTTGTGCAGTCAATCTTTATTTCATCTCCAGTGGAAGGGTCTTTGTCAATAACAACAAGCTTTCCTGCGACATCCCCTCCCTTTTCCTCTGGAATAAATCCAATCTGCTCTCTGTTCATGCCAAGCATAGCTTCCATGTCATCCATCACAGTGTCTGATTCGGGCTGTTCATGAAACATAGCATCGCCCCAGTTCTTGCTAACGTAATAAGCCTCTCTCTTGGTTGCAATATCAGCCTTTTCAACAAGCTCTCTTGAGAGATTCATCATCCTAAGTGTCTGCGCAAATGTTTTTATTGTAGAAGCAGTTAATGTTCTTACCTTTGTCTTTCCGAGAATTTCAAAATACCCTACATTCTTATCATAGCTTACGTTTGAAAGAGACCTTAATGGTGTTGAAAGCTCTGGCTGCTTTTTCTTTAGTATTTTTTGATAGATTTCTGTTGCCAATTCCTTTATGTTTTCTATAACCTTACTCAATTTCATCAACCTCTTCATCTGCCTGCTTTTGAGGCTTTTCAGTATCTCCCTCGTAATCTGTGTTTGCGTTAGGGTCAAAATTGATGTCTTCAAGCTTTCCCCTGCTTTCCTCAAGTATTTCTTTGAGCAAGTCTTTTGCCTTCAATTCATCAACCTGGTTAAGGTCAAGAAGCTCTTTCAGCGCTTCGGCAACATGAGGTATATACATTTCTATGTAACTCCTCTTTTTTGATTCTGTGTGTATATTTTTCTTTTTCCTAACATAGCTTGCCAGCTTTCTTCCGCATTCCTGCAAAGCAAGCTTTGTCTCCTTTATTATTTCAGGATAATGCGCAATTGCTTCCTTGCTTTCTGATGTAAACGGAACCCAGACAGATGCAATATGCACTACAATTGTGCAAGGCCCCACAGGCATAGCGCCCTGGCTTTGATTAAGCCCATAAGATCTCCAGCCTGTATTTATTATTGATTTTGACACTGCACAAGCTCCCTGCTGGTAAAGCAAAGGAACCCTGTTGGCAAACCTAAGCAGCCTTACCGCAGCTTCAGCACTTTGGTTTCCGCCGTATGCAATACCTACCTCAATAACAAACGGGTTTCCCCTGTAAACTGCAGGCGGTCTTGATACAGCAGTATAAAACTCTGCATTTACCTCTTTCCTCATTCCCTTTTCAAGTGCTTCTGCGCCAATTGGGGATATGCAGTCTGTTGAAGGTGAAATAAGCTTGGTCTTTTGTATTCCTCTCATAAGCTGTTCTGTCTGCTCCCTGCTCATTTCCTTTGGCTTTGTACTTGTAAGCAATGCGGCATTCTCGCAAATCTGCTTTGCTGTTCCTGCTCCAACTCTTGAGAATTCTGATGTCAAAAATGCCTGCAAAGTCCTTGACTCAGTTCCCTTAAGCATTTTCATAAGTATCCCAATCTCAACTCCGTACGGGTGAGGCTTGATTGACTTTGACTCCTTTGGCATTGTTTCCACAACCCTTGGGAATATTATCTGCTCTGCTTTTGGATTAGTATAAATTATAGTTGCGTGAGGATTTGTGATGGCTGTCTGCTTAAGATATTCATCAACTGACTGGAGTCCTCCATGATATGCTGCTTCTATGTCAAGCTCAATTCTTGTACCGTGGTCCTTTTTCCACTCAACTTCCTCATCCTTTCCTATCTCAGGCTTGTTTCTTTGAGTGTCAATCCTAAGCTCGTAATGATGGGCAGGATAGTCTGGACTGATTCTTGAAGTAATCTTTGCATCTTTTCCTGTTGTAAGCTGGGCATACATGACAGATGCTGAAATGCCTATTCCCTGCTGACCCCTTGACTGCTTCATTGAATGGAACTTGCTACCATAGAGAAGCTTTGCAAAAATATTTGGAATCTGTTTTTTAATTATGCCAGGACCGTTGTCCTCAACTATGACCCTGAATCGGTCATTCTGCATGTCAATTATCTCGACAGAAAGCTCTGGGAGAATTTTTGCTTCCTCACACGCGTCTAATGCGTTGTCCACAGCTTCCTTGATTGTGGTCATAAGGGCTTTTCTCTTATTGTCAAAACCCAGAAGATGCCTGTTCTTGGCAAAGAATTCTGCTACGCCTATGTCTCTCTGATTTTCTGCAAGCTCATGCGCCTTTGTTCTTTGCTCTGCTATCCTACATCACCCCTTCGATGAATTTCTTTTTCATTTCCCTTCTATGCCTTTCAAGAGACTTATACACGGAAGAATGCTCTGCTCCTTCCAGCAATGACTCAACAGCCTTGCGAGCAACAGCAACAGTACTCACCTCGCCTATTATTGATATTGTTTTTCCGTAAACAGATATGTGAACTTCAGCCAACTCTTCTATTGCTCTTCTTGATTTTCCTTCCTGGCCAATTACCCTTCCCTTCAGTCTCTTCAATTCTGAATTTGATTTTGCGAAATCGCTTACGTCAATAAGCTCAAAAGCATAGTCCTGCTTAAGGAGAAGCTGGGCAATCTCAGGATTAAACCCCCTCCCAATAGCAGTGATTATCTCCTTAGTCACATACATGGTAACAGGGTCTTTTCCTGTAACATAAACTTCACCCTCTTTTGAATCAATGTCCATCTTTGTTTTGGTAATTGATTCCAAATGTTTCTTTGTTTCTCCATTCTTCCCAATAAGAACAGCAATTCTGTCCCGAGGTATCTTAAGCTCGTACGCAAACTCTGGATGTGATTCTTTGGAGGTCATGTTTTTTAAAAAAATGAAGTTATTTTTAAACCTTTTGAAAAGGGACTGCAATCTATTTTTTTTGTATTCTTTTTTTTGCCTCTTCATCCTCAATTTCCAGACCATATTTCCTGAAAAAGTTGCAAAGATTTCTTACATCCCTGTCAAGATAATCCTCTGCAAGAGTGTTTTCGAGCGGCGTGCATGTTGAAAGGTCTATTATGACCGGCTTTTCATTGTAGTTAAGTATATTGAAATGTGAAAGGTCTGCGTGTATCAAACCAGCTTTGCTATACATATTTGAAAGCTGTTTTATAATATTGTCAAAGAATTTTTTTAGGTTTTCAGGTATTGAATCCTTCAGCTTTGGAGCAACCTCCTCATCCCCTATGAACTCCTCCACTAAAACATTATTGAAAAAGGCTATGGGAGTAGGCACTTTTACACCTGCATCCCTTGCTTTGAGAAGGTTTCGGTATTCCCTTTGCACCCATGAGAAAATAACCTTTCTCCTCTGATTTTTCATGGCTGCATACCTAGGATCAAACCTTATGTAATCATACATCCTATTGAAGTCGCATACCTCAAGCCTGTAAATCTTGACTATCACCTTCTTATTTTTCTTTTTTGCCCAGAAAACATTGCTTTCCTTACCTATTGACACAGGGCTAAGCTGCTCAGGATCGTCAAAATGCCCCCTTGAACCAAGCTTAAAGAGAGTCCTATTAGTAAAATGGTCAAAAACATTCTGATATGTCTTGAATTTCTCTTTAGTTACCTTCATTAAAGAAAATGATAGTTAAAGCATTTAAATAGCTTTAGGAATAAAGAGATAAATTTTTTATACCAGCCAATGGTCAAAAGAGAAATGAACAAATATTTAGTTTTTCTTTTTCCAGGGCTATATTTTGCTAAAAAATACGGAAAAATGCCAAAAAACAATACCTTTAAATAGCTCCTTTCATTATTAAAATTGCGCAAATGGGTCCTTAGACAAGCTAAGGCGTGATGCCTTGGCGATGAGTCCGAGACACTATTGCGTAATACAGCCCGATACGAGAGTACTCACGGGAGCTTACGATAAATTCAAGCTATGAGCTTGGGAGTTAGTAATTCGGGCAGCAAATCATTATTATTAATTAGACAATAAAGAGCGTAGAAAAGGACAAGTTTAACAGTAAGTTTATTCAGTTCATCATTTTCATTTATGGTAGGGGTGGAGTAGTACGGAAAAGGGTAAAGAAACCCTATATTGAACTGTTGAGCTTGTTCTAAAAAAGACCAATAGAAGTATTCAAAATCATGTTCATAAAATTCACAAAATGATTGAATCCATGTTATGAATATGCAGGAATACTTCTTTTAGGCATTGGAGGAAAATAAAATGGGAAAGATAAGCCAAGTTTCATCAAAGTACATTATTCACGCATCAATTGAAATTGACGGAGTAGTTGACAGGCCTGACGTTATAGGCGCAATATTTGGCCAGACAGAAGGACTGATTGGCTCTGAACTGGAGCTAAGAGAGCTTCAAAGAAGCGGAAGAATCGGAAGGATAGAAGTAAATGTTGACACCAAGGGTGGAAAAACCCAGGGCTCAATAATAATCCCGTCTTCGCTTGACAAGGCAGAAACCTCAATAATCGCAGCAAGCATGGAAATAATACAGAGAATAGGCCCATGCAACGCAAGAGTAAAAGTAACAAAGATTGAAGATGTTAGGATTTCAAAGAGGAAATTTGTTGTTGAAAGGGCAAAGGAGCTTCTAAAGCAGATGATGGACAGTGTTATTCCTGACTCACAAGAGCTGGCTGACGAAGTCGCTTATTCTGTTAGGGTAATGGAAATAACATCCTTCGGAACGGATAGGCTTCCGGCAGGACCTGCCATTGATGACAGCGATGAAATAATTGTTGTTGAAGGAAGGGCTGATGTTGTTAATATGCTGAAGCACGGCTTCAAAAACGCCATAGCAATCAACGGCACCTCAATACCTCTTTCAATTATTGAATTGAGCAAGAAGAAAGAGATGATTCTTTTTGTTGACGGGGACAGAGGAGGCAAGCTCATCATCAAGGAGATACTGAGCGTGGCTGAAATTGACTTCGTAACAATTGCTCCTGACGGCAAGGAAGTGGAAGAAATAACAAAGAAGGAAATCCACAAATGCCTGAGAAGCAAGGTTGCTTCTGAGCAGATAAAGATGGAGCTTTCAACCAGCAAAACAAACGGAAGCGACTACAGGACAAACAATGTTGCAAGGAGAATAAACCAAAAGGTATCAGCACCTGTACCGCAGAGGATTCCGCCAAGGATAAGAAGCGCTGCACCAGCGCCAAGAAGGACTATTGTTTCCCCAAAAGAAAAGGAAAAGTTCAAGGAGCTTCTTGAAGACCTTATAGGGACAAAGGGAGTATACATACTTGACAATACTCTCAATATTCTTGGAAAGGTTCCATTGTCAGAATTTTCAGCAACAATAAGCAGCCTCAGCAGCGGAGTTTATGCTGTGGTGTTTGACGGCGTTATAGACAAGTTAATAACGCAGACAGCAGAGAAGTCAAACATAAAATACCTTGTTGCAATGGACTCAACTGTCAAGCAAACAGAAACAAGAGTAAATATAATCACAGGAAAAGACCTGTGATTTTTTTCTTGATTAATTTTTTTATTCAGCAGCCAGCGAGAGCTGAAAGCTCATCAAGAGACTTTTCTCCAGGATATTTCTGCCCGTTAATTACCCATGTTGGATAATTGGTTATCCCAAGTTCTTTGCACTTTACCTTTTCGCAGTCCACATAATCAATATCATCAAATGAGCTCCCGAATGCCTCAATTTGGCTCTGGGTGTTCTTTGACCAGCCTGCGCCGTAAAGCTTTGCGCCCTTTGATGAAAGGCATTCTGCAGCTGACACTGAAGAATCCAATTCATTCTGACTTTCTAAAAGCGCCTCTTCCTGGCCCTCTTCAACAGGCTGAATCTCAAAATCAATCTGAGAATCTTCTTCTCCCAAAAAGAGCTGAATGTCTGCTTCTGCCTTTAGTGTTTCAATGTAATCATTGACAAGCAATTTTTCCTTTTCCTGCGCAAGAATTATTATTACCTGGTCCTTTATGGTATCAAACTCTGCAACTTGGTCTTCGCTTGTATAAAACAGCTCCTTGTTTCCATCATAGTATGCTCTTGCCTCATCAACAGAAACATCCACTTCTGAAGTAACTGTCATGTTAAGGAGTTTTGACATTGTGATTTTCTTCCTGTATGCTTCCTTAACTTCATCAACACTTACTCCCTGACTATCAATGAAATTCAAAAAGTCCTCTTCAGTCATTCCATACAGCTGAATAGCCTGCATTATAGCAGAATCAACCTCTTCATCAGAAGTTTCTATACCTAGCTTTGAAGCTTCCTGCATCAGAAGCTCCTCATTTACCATGCCTTCAAGTATTGATGATTTTGGTATGAAAGAACGGTACTGATTTGGAACAAGCTCGTACTGCTTGTCAAGCTCCCCCATAGTTATTACATTTCCATTTACCACTGCTGCCGGAGACATGCTGTTTCCGGAAGGGTAAAATACAACTATAAGAATAATTATTACGGCTATGGCAGCTACTGCTACAGCTCCTAGAATAGTGTTTTTGCTAAGCTTGATCTTTTTGTTTTTTTTGATTTTTTTCTTTGCCATCTAACCACCCTAATGCAGAAACAGGTGAATTCTATATAAAATTTTCGCAGAGATATTCATTACTTAGTAGTTTCAATAAACATTTATATCAAAATAAACTGATTTTTACATATGGTCTATGATATAGTTGTAGGACGATTAGAAAAAGACAGGAAGAAACTTGGAAAAAGAGGAACTATACTTCTTGGAAAACATTATATTAAGATGGGCAGAACAACTTCCCTTTCAAATCCCATATATATGGATATATCCGGGGCTCACGTTGTATTTATCTGCGGAAAAAGAGGCGGCGGAAAATCCTATACCATGGGAGTTATAGCAGAAGGCATGGCAAGCGTTGAGCCTGAAATTGCCCAAAATCTTTCTATCATAATGCTTGATACCATGGGAATCTACTGGACCATGAAATATCCAAACCATGATGATGAAGAGCTTTTGAAAGATTGGGGATTAACAGCCAAAGGACTGGATATTAAGCTTTACACTCCAATAAAATACTATCATGAATACAAGAAAAAAGGCATACCAACTGATGCGCCTTTCTCAATAAAACCGTCTGACCTCGGACCAGAGGATTGGTGGCTCACATTTAAAGTGACATCATCAGACCCATTAGGGGTCTTTATTGAAAGACTTGTGCTCCAACTGAAAAAGGAAAAAGAAGACTTTGGAATTGAGGATATTCTTGAAAAGATAAGAACAGACAAGAAAGTAGACCCTGTTGTAAGAGATGCTGCTGAAAACAGGTTTCTCGGCACAATGGAATGGGGTGTTTTTGACAAAGAAGGAACTCCTCTTCATGAGCTTGCAAAAGGCGGGCAGGTTACAGTTCTTGATGTTAGCTGCTATGCAACAGCCCCAGGAGGGTGGGAAATCAAGTCTCTGGTTATAGGGCTTGTATCGCAAAAGCTCTTTATTGACAGAATGGTTTCAAGGAAGGATGAAGAGTATGCATCCATTTACTCATCAACCCATTATATTGAAACAGAGAAAGATACAAAGCAAAAGATGCCGCTGGTATGGCTTGTCATAGACGAAGCTCACGAATTTTTGCCTGTAACAGGACAAACAAGTGCAACAAATGCATTGGTTACCATAATGAGGGAAGGAAGGCAGCCAGGAATCTCGCTTATACTTGCAACACAGCAGCCAGGAAAGATTCATACAGACGTCATGACCCAGTCTGATATCATTGTGTCGCACAGGATAACCGCAAAACTTGACGTGGATGCGCTTTCCATGCTTATGCAGAGTTATATGAGGGCAGGCCTTGACAAACAGCTTGACAACCTTCCGAGGGTTAAAGGATCAGCAATAATTTTGGATGACTCCAACGAAAGGATGTACCCTATGAGAGTAAGGCCAAGATTCACATGGCACGGCGGTGGCTCGCCAACAGCTATTCCAAAGGAAAAAAGAGTATTTGAGTTCTGAGCTTTGTGTTCTAAGCCATTGCCACGCTACGTGCTGATGTTTT
>CAZLVM010000020.1:0-8949 GCA_964562875.1 uncultured Methanosarcinales archaeon
TAACTATAAAATATATTTTATAATATAATGAAAAAACCAATAAGCGCGACAATAGATGCAGAATTAATAAAGTGGATAGAGAAAGAGCTAAAGGAAAAAAAGCACAAGTACAGGAACAAGTCGCATCTTATTGAAATTGCCATTGAAATTCTAAAGAAAGGAGGTGATAAGTAATGCCTCCTGAAAAAGCATGCTTCAGTTATGAAGTACTAAGGGAAGGGGATGACACAATACTTTCCATAGAAATGGAAAGATGCACGTTTTCACCTTCCATTGAAGACAATGACGTCTGCATGGCAAAAACCATAGATCTTCTTGCAGAGGTCAGCGGAGTAACAAAGATTGTTTTCATGCAAAAAAGGGATTATGAGTATGACTACAACCAAACTGTCATGCTTTCAGAGATTGCAAACATATACAAGCAGCTTTTAAGAGAAAAGCTGAGCTATGGCATGGTGTCAGACCCTGCTGCGCAGAGATATGTTGCAGTGTGGTACACAGAACTGCAGCACAACCTGTTCAGGCTGCTTAAGCACGATCCCCTTGGAGCTTATGTTGAACTTCACAGAATAGCAAGAAGAGAAGAAATTGCATTAAGGCAAACCCTTGACAAGGTAAGAGCAGAGAGTACAAAAAAGTACATCGAAGTTCTTCATCGCATTATTGGAATGCTTGAAAACACCCGGCTGGTTACAATATCAAAACCATACCTTGCAGGATACAAGCTCGGAGACAGAGACATTTACAGGAAAGTGTTCACCCCAACCATAAAGCCTGATTTCATGTTCACAAAACTCATGGCAAGCTACCCTACAGAAGCAGAGGAACTTGACAGCTACATGGTAGGGGAAACTGAAGTAAACATATTTGCAGTCCCTGACACAATCCAGTCAATCTACCACATGATTCCGCCAGAGTTCAAGCTGGATGAAGATGAATACCAGCTTCTAGACGGCGCAAGAAGAGTTCTTTCAGAGCATAAGCCAAAAAGATCTGAGTTCATAGATCCCCACAGAATGAGGGAGGTCTTCACAAATATAGGGAGCGACCTGCTTGAAGAGATGGGCAACTATATGGGCATGAAGATAAGAAAAAAACAGCTCAAAGAGCTTACAGAAATACTTGTCAGGTACAGTGTTGGATTTGGGCTGATTGAAGTCCTTCTTTCCGATGAAAAGGTGCAGGACGTAACAATAAATGCACCAATGGGCCAGGTGCCAATGTTCCTTATTCACCAGGAATTTGATGAGTGCAAGACAAACATCATACCTACGGTAAACGAAGCAGAGTCATGGGCATCTAAACTAAGGATGATTTCAGGCAGGCCGCTTGATGAGGCAAACCCTATTTTAGACACAGAGCTTGAGCTTCCAGGCGCAAGGACAAGAATTGGTGTTATTGCTCCCCCGCTTAACCCATTTGGACTTGGCTTTGCGTTCAGGAGGCATAGGGACAAGCCTTGGACACTGCCCCTTTTCATAAAAACAGGCATGATAAGCCCGCTTGCCGCAGGTTTGATAAGCTTTTTAGTTGACGGAAACCGAACAATGCTTGTTGCAGGGACAAGAAGCGCTGGAAAGAGCTCGCTGCTTGGCTCATTGCTTGTAGAAATAATGAGAAAATACAGGATACTTACAATTGAAGACACACTTGAACTTCCTTCAGAATCGCTAAGAAAGCTTGGCTATAATATACAGCCAATGAAGGTTGCGAGCTCAATGTCAAAAGGAGGAGGCGCAGAAGTCTCTGCAGAAACAGGAATCAGGACAACATTAAGGCTGGGAGACAGCGCGCTGATAGTTGGAGAGGTTAGAAGCACTGAGGCAAAATCTCTTTACGAAGCAATGAGGGTTGGAGCTTTGGCAAACGTTGTTGCAGGAACAATTCACGGCGACTCTCCTTACGGCGTCTTTGACAGGGTTGTTAACGACCTTGAAGTTCCAAAAACATCTTTCAAGGCAACAGATATTATAATAGTTGCCAACCCAATAAGATCCCCTGACGGACTGCACAGATGGAGAAGGGTAACTCAAATTACTGAAATCAGAAAGTTCTGGGAAGACGACCCAATAAAAGAAAACGGGTTCGGAGATTTGATGAGATACATTCCAGACAATGACCAGCTTGAGCCGACTGACGACCTGATAAACGGAGAGTCAGACATACTAAAATCCATTGCAGGAAACGTGAAAGAATGGGCCGGAGACTGGGACGCTGTCTGGGACAATATCACTCTAAGGACAGACATTAAGAAAGCAATGGTAGATATAGCAGGAAAAGCAGACCCCGAACTGCTGGAAGCTCCGTTTGCAATTCAGTGCAATGATGAGTTTCATAGAATTTCAAGCAGAGTAAGAGAAGAGGTAGGCGCTCTTGACAGCAAGATGATTTACGCAAAATGGGAATCATGGCTTAGAAGAACTATAAAGAAAAAATTATCATCACAGTAAAAAAAAAGAGGTGTTAGGTGTTTTCTGAAATGCCAGAAGAAGAATCAGGAGAGGAAGGAGAAGGTCCGCAAAGGGATAGCATCACATCAGATGAAATCTCCGATATTATGGGCAAGTACAAAGAAAAGATGTTGAGCCAGCTAGGCCACGGGGGCTCTGTTGAAAGAAATGAAACAGCAACTGTTTCCTCCAAAGAATATACTGACTTCAAGAAAGAAAGCCTTCCCAACCATATGTCCCTTTATGAAAAGGGATGCAACATGGCTGTCAAAATCTTCAAGATTGAGCCAAAGAAGGACAAAGCAGCAAAGATACAAGAATCATTAGACATATGCCACATGAACACAACCCCTGCAGGGGTAACATCATTCTCAATAATAATACCAATGGCAATAATCATATTCGGCCTTGTTTTCTTCCTGCTTACCGGCTCTACGTTTTTTGTAGGAATTTTCATACTGACCGGGCTTGCCATGATGGGGCCTCTTGCCAAATACCCTGAATATGCAGCAAACGGATGGAGGATGAAGGCAAGCAACCAGATGGTGCTATGCATTTTTTACGTTGTAACGTACATGAGGCATACATCAAACCTTGAGCTTGCAATATCATTTGCATCAGACCATTTAGCTCCTCCGCTGTCCCTTGATCTTAGGAGAGTTATCTGGAATGTTGAGACAGAAAAATACGGAACAGTCAAGGAATCGCTTGATATGTATCTTGAGACATGGAGAAAATGGAACCTTGAGTTCATAGAGGCATTCCACCTTATCGAATCATCGCTTTTTGAAGGAGAGGAAGAAAGAAGGCTCGGACTTCTTGACAAGTCCCTTGATGTAATACTTACAGAAACCTTTGAAAAGATGCTTCACTATGCGCATAATCTAAAATCCCCTATTACAATGCTCCACATGATGGGAGTCATACTTCCTATCCTCGGGCTTGTCATCCTTCCAATGGTTGTGAGCTTTATGGAAGGAGTGCACTGGTACCATATAGCCGCCCTTTACAATTTCATAATCCCTGCTTCAGTTTTTTACATGGGGAAAAGAATACTTGCATCAAGGCCTTCAGGATATGGAGATACTGATATTTCAGAGGAAAACCCTGAATTCAAGAAATACAGAAACATAATCATTCCCATTGGCAAAATGGAAATCCAGATTAGTCCATTTTACATAAGCGTAATTGTTGTTGCAGCGTTTTTTTTGCTTGCCCTTTCACCCTTAATAATACATTTGGTGATTCCAAGCCCCGAATTTGACATCCCCCTAGGGGCTGGATTCACCCTTCTTGGATACAGAGAAAGCAACAAGATTACAGGACTGATTCTTGGTCCGTTTGGAATGGGGGCGACGCTGCTAAGCCTTTGCTTCCCTCTTGCGCTTGGTGTTGGGATAGGGATTTATTTTAAATTAAAAAGCAAGAATGTAATCGCAATAAGGACAAAATCAAAAAAGCTTGAGGCAGAGTTTGCATCAGCCTTGTTTCAGCTTGGCAACAGGCTGGGGGATGGGCTCCCTGCGGAACTTGCATTTGACAAAGTGGCAAACATAATGGAAGACACTGTCAGCGGGCAATTCTTCAAGCTGGTCAGCACAAATATAACAAAACTTGGGCTTGGGGTTGAGGATGCAATATTCAATCCAAAATCAGGAGCATTAATTTATTTTCCTTCAAATATTATTGAAAGTTCGATGAAAGTCCTTGTCGAGAGCATAAAGAAAGGGCCAAAGGTTGCTGCGCAGGCGCTGACAAACATATCGAGATACATAAAAGAAATCCACAAGGTAGATGAACGGCTTAAGGACCTGATGGCAGACATTGTTTCTTCAATGAGTTCCCAGATAAAGTTCATGAGCCCTGCGATTTCAGGCATTGTTATAGGAATCACCTCCATGATTACCACTATTTTAGGGGCGCTGGGCACGCAAATGAAAACATTGAGCTCTGCAGAAGGCGCAGGAAGAGTAGGAGGCATGGCTGGACTTTTTGGAGACGGCATACCAACATACTATTTTCAGATGGTGGTAGGGATTTATGTTGTGCAGATTGTTTATGTTCTTACTATCCTTGGCAACGGAATAGAAAACGGAGCAGACACGCTCAATGAAAGATACATGCTTGGGCAAAACATGGTGAGGAGCACAATCCTTTACTGCATAATATCAACCGTTATTATGATACTATTCAACCTGATTGCATCCAAGATAATGATAACAACAACAGGGCTTGGGTAAGATTAATATAGAACAAAGAACTCCCCTTTTCTATGGCGCTGCACTGGATAAAGAAATATGATCCAAAAGAGGAAAAAGACATTATAGGACAGGATAATGCTATCAGGGCGCTTGACAATTTTATAAGCGGATTCTCAAAGCAGAAGAAAAAGGCAGTGTTTCTACACGGGCCTTCAGGCTCCGGCAAGACCTGTTCTGCGTATGCTGTAGGAAGCAAATACAATTTTGAGATTGTTGAAGTTAATGCTTCAGACTTCAGAAACAAGGAGCAGATTAACCTCAAGCTTGGCTCTGCGCTTAAGCAGCAAAGCCTTTTTGCAAAAGGGAAAATCATACTTGTTGATGAGATTGACGGACTTTCAGGCACAAAGGACAGAGGGGGAATCGCAGAAATAACAAAGCTGATTGAAAATCCTGCATTTCCGGTAATCCTTACTGTGTCAGACCCATGGAACAAGAAATTTTCAAAAGTAAGGACAAAAAGCAGCCTGATAGAGTTTAAGGAAAGAGAATACACCGATGTTTTCAAGATTCTAAAGGGCATATGCGAAAAGGAAAATATAAAGTTTGACGAGACAGCGCTCAAAGGGCTTTCCAGAAGATGCGGAGGCGACTTAAGGGCTGCAATAAACGACCTGCAAAGCCTTGTTGAGGGGAAAAAATCATTGACAAGGGAAGACCTTGATTTTCTCACAGAAAGAAACCGAATTGAAACAATGCCCAACGCTCTTATCAGGGTTCTGAAAAACTCAGACCCTATCATAGCTCTAGGGGCTTTTGACAATGTAAGGGAGGATTTTGACGAGCAGTTTCTATGGATAGACGAAAACATGCCAAAGGAATACACAAACCCAAGAGATCTTGCAAGAGCGTACGATGCTATAAGCAAAGCAGATGTCTTTAAGGGAAGAATAAGAAGATGGCAGCACTGGAGATTCCTTGTTTATGTAAACTCACTGCTCACAGCAGGAGTTGCGGCAGCAAAAAGCCAGAAATACCCAGGCATGACAAAATACACGCCAACAACAAGAATATTCAAGCTTTGGCGGGCAAAGATGAAAAACATGAAGAAAAAGGCGATAGCAGGAAAAATCGCCCAAAGAACACACACTTCTACAAAAAGAGCGCTGCAGGACACGCTTCCATACCTAAAAGAAATCTTCAAGAACAGCAAAACAGCAGGCAATGTTCTTGCGGATGAACTTGAGCTTGAAAAAGAAGAAGTTGAGTGGCTGAGAAAGAACTAAGCCTTTCTGCAATTTACAATATATGCCTTGTTTTCTGAAGACAAAAATTCTATTTTTTGAGGAAAGCCATAGTAAAGATGGATTGATTTGCCAAGCTGAGCAATGTGCAATGCCTCTTTTTCCGTGAATGACGGCTTGTTTAGAACTTCTTTTTTTATTATTGTGTTATCATTCCAGTGTTTTATCAATGCATAATCCTGTATGTGCTCCTCGAATCCGTTTTTTTCAAAATTATCTGTTCCAAAGATGAATGATACATTCTTTATTCCTGAATCAATGGCATGGCTGAATCCATGAACTCCATTTACTCTTATTTCATCATCATTTGTTTCTATTGTTCCTGCCTTATCCGGAAAAATCATCTCCTGAACGACCACAGCTATTGAATCATTGCTTGGCTTTCTTGTCTTGAACTTGAGATTTTCAGGAGAGTAAAGCGATGCCCAGCATTTTTTTACGCCATCCATTATTTCCTTCTCTGACCTTAGGTTAAGAACAGCGCAGTTTGATTTGCCGTCGATGGATGAAGCCCTGACAGCAACCCTCTTTAGCCCCATGTCAGCCGCCTTTTTCATTATCTCATTTTTTATAGACTCAGGCATGCTGTAATTTGCCATGATTTCACCTATTTTTTCAGAAACCTTTTCTATCTTCTTGGTTTCATAGCTCTTAAGCATTGAGAAAACCCTTTCAACAATCCCAGACTCAACAATAAATTCACGGTATGCTTTTGTTGTAATCACAAAACCATCTGCAACAGGCATTCCTGCTTTTTTCAGTTCACCTAAAGAAGCTGCTTTGATGCCGGCAAGGCCTACATCCTTTATGCCCACCTCTTTTAGCGAAAGAACGCCTGTCATTATTCTACCAGTTTACCTGCTTTTTCAAAACTTACCTGACCTGTCAATAATTTGTAAATAACATCTGGAAGATCTTCTGCGCTTACTCTTATCTGCTGAGTTGAATCCCTGTCCCTCACTGTAACAGACTTGTCTTTTTGATAGTCAAAATCAACAGTTATGCAGTATGGCACTCCAATCTCATCAGCCCTTGCGTATCTTCTTCCAACAGAGCCTGACCTGTCATACTGGCATGTGAAAAGTGATTTTAAATTTCCATAAACTTCCCTTGCTTCCTTCTCAAGCTTGTTTACAAGAGGGAATATTCCCAGCTTTACAGGGGCAAGCTTTGGATGAAGCTTCAATACTATATTCCCCCTTTTCTTATCATTATTATATGCATCAAACATGAAAACAAGGAAAGACCGGTCAACACCCTGTGAAGGCTCTGCAACAACATGAGGGGTGAACTTCTCTTTTTTCTCCTCGTCATAAAGTTTGAGCTCTTTTTTTGAGTGCTTCATATGCTGGTTAAGGTCAAAATCTCCCCGATCAGCTATTCCTTCAAGCTCTTTCCATCCGAAAGGAAAATTATACTCCAAGTCCCAGCAGTCCTTTGAATAATGCGCTTTTTCATCAGGCAAATGCTGTCTTACTCTGAAATTTGAAATATCTGCGCCAAGAGAAATAAACCATTTTGTCTCTGTTGCAAGCCAATAGGCATGCCATGGCGACTTCATAATCTTTTTCTGCAGAATATCCTTTACTTTTATCTTTTCAGACTCCTTTTTTTCCTGCTGCATATCTGATGAGTAAACATTAAGCTCAAAATCCTCAACTTCCCCTATGAAAGGGCATTCGCCAAATTTATCAGGGTGTATGAAATACTCAATTTCCATCTGCTCAAATTCCCTGCATCTAAAAAGAAAATTTCTCGGCGAAATCTCGTTCCTGAAAGCCTTGCCTGACTGGGCAATGCCAAAAGGAGGCTTTAATCTTGCATTCTCAACTATCTGCTTGAAATCGACAAACATAATCTGAGCTGTTTCAGGCCTCAGGTATGTTTTTGACTCATCGCTCTGCTTTGGACCTGCGTATGTCTGAAACATTAAGTTAAAAGTTGAGGCTTCTGCAAGCTCTCCCTTGCACTTCGGGCATCTTATCTTATTCTGCTCAACAAGCTTGTTTATGTCAACTGCCTTAAGCCCATCTGCCTGTATCTTCAGAGTGTCCTCAATAAGAAGGTCTGCCCTGTATCTTTCCTGGCACTTCTTGCACTCTATGAGAACATCCTCAAAATTTTCAACATGGCCTGAAGCCTGCCATACCTTTGGATGAGTTATTATACTGCCATCAATCCCCACTATGTCTTCCCTGTCCTGAACATGGAACTTCCACCATGCCTGCTTCAGGTTGTTTTTCATCTCAGAGCCAAGCGGACCATAGTCAAAAAAACCTGACAAACCCCCATAAATCTCAGAACTTGGATATACAAAACCCTTGCTTTTACAGAAAACTGCCATATTTTCAATAGTGAGTTTTTCAGCCATACTATATAGATTTAGAGTAGTATTTATTAATCTTACGCTGTAACGAAAACATTTATAAATATCTTACTTATCCGCTATGTAGGTGAATAATATGGATATAAAAGACTTAAAACCAAAACAAGGAAGTGTGGAAGTAACTGCAGAAGTTACTGAAAAAGGAGAAGTAAGAGAATTCAACAAGTTTGGAAAAGATGGAAGAGTCTGCAATGCAAAGATAAAAGATGCTTCAGGAGAAATGGCGCTTACGCTTTGGAATGAGCAGATTGAACAGATTAATGTGGGAGATACTGTCCACATAACAAACGGCTATGTAAATGAGTGGCAGGGAGATACCCAGCTGACTACAGGCAAATTTGGAAAGCTTGAGGTTGTCGGAAAGACATCCTCAGAACAGCCAAATCCTGAAGAGGGAAAAACAGCAGAGAAAGCTCCTGAAAGCAACTCTGATGCAGAAGAAGATCTCTCTGAAGAAGATGTCAGTGTTGAAGAAGAGAAGATTGAATAAGGGGATGTAGCTCAGACTGGGAGAGCACCACGCTGAAGAGCATGCCAAGAATTTGGCACTTCTGAAACGTGGGTGTCCTGGGTTCAAATCCCAGCATTCCCATTTTTTCTTATTATTT
>CAZLVM010000021.1:0-5721 GCA_964562875.1 uncultured Methanosarcinales archaeon
GCTTTCTGCAGGAGTTTCCTCAAGATTAAGCTTTATGTTGTACTTGGCTGCGTATTCTTTTGCTTTTAGGTACATTGCAGAAACAATTTTCAGGCCAAGCTTGTATGCATCATCGCTTTCATGAAGCGCTTTGTCGCAAAGGAACTTGACGCATTCATTAAGGCCTATAAGCCCTATAATGTATGTGCAATCCTTGAGCGCAACATAAGGTCTTCCGTCAGGAGACATCTTTCCAATCTGCCAAAGCGGTGCTCCAGGCTCTTCCATTATCCTGCTTATGAATTTTCTTTTTTGAAGATGGGACTGCATTGCCATTTCCATTGACTTGTAAACTTCCTGGATGGCCTTTTCTACATTTCCCTTGCCGGCTTTGTAAGCTGCCTGGGGAAGATTAATTGTAACTACCTGGAATCCGCAGAATCTCATGGATTCAGGGTGCTTAAGTACATAATCATCGTCAATCTTTACTTTTAGACGGCAGCATGCAGAAAGCGAAACATCATCTCTGTCAAAGACAAAATAAGGTGAGCCGTTTTCAGATGAAATCTTGCATGCATATCTGAGAAGCTCAAGCTGTTTTGGATCCTCAAATGTTGTTGCATCAATGTGAAGATCCATTTTTGGGAATGGAAATACTTTTCCGTTTGCATCGCCTGCTCTCCAAACATCCATCAGCGCTTTTGCAAACCTCTGAGTTTCCTCTTCAAAATCAGCATATGTAAGTATTCTGCCTTCATCTGGCTGGACAAGCTCTTCGTTTACATCTCTTGGCACTTCATCAATATACTCAAACTCTCCGTTTTCATGTCTCCACATGTATTTTCCCATTGCGCCTATTGCAGGAACTTTTTTGAGGAATGGAGGAACATTGATATGAATATTAAAATCAATAAACAAAGTCTGCCCCCCCCTTGAAAATGCATTTTGCGAGCAGGAGTATATTAAATATTGAGCTTCCTGCTTTAGTTTCTTGTATTCCATGCCAGCTGTAAGCGGAGCATAAAATACATTTAAGTATGCCATGCCAAGCGCTCCTGCATAATATGCCTGCATAGATGCCAAGAATGTGTTTATGTGCCCAGTCAATGTTCCTGCGTATTTTGCAGGCTTTGAGGCAGTTGAAAGGTTGAGAAGGCTTAGCCCGTACTTCTTTATGTATTCAGGGGAATGCCCTGAACAGTAAACCCTGACAGGATAGCCAAGGTCATGAAGATAAATCTGGCCTTTCCAATGGGCCTCTGCAACCTCTTTTGAAAATATATGCTTAAGTGAATACTGCTTTAGTGTTGTTTCTGCTATCGCGAGGTTTACTGCCTCAGGATTGTTCATTATTATGTTGCTGTTCTCTTTGGTTTTTGTGAAAATGAGCTGGTCAATATCTGCTTTTGGCATGCCTATAACTGAGTGCTTCTCAATATTCAGGTTAAGCCCCATATCAAAAAGCTCGTTGTCAATCAGCTCTCTTATGAGAGATGTAGAAACCATCTTAACTCCTGAATTAATTACTTTGTCCTCAACATTAACAGCAATCTTTTCAGCAAGATCCCTTGACAGGTCTGCTTCCTTTTCAAGATAGCTTACTATGCTGTCCCTGTCCCATGTAACCAGCTCTTCCTTTGTTGTTGGAGCCACAAGAAGATGAACATCTGTTGCATCTCCAGATTCCTGAACCTGTTTTCTGACTTTGAGCTTTGCCCTTATCCTTGACCTTCGGTCCCTGTAAAGAATAAATGCTTTTGCTGTCTTTGCATGGCCTTTTTCTATCAGGACTTTTTCTACAATGTCCTGAATGTCCTCCACGCTTGGAATCTTTTTATCATATTTTGTCTTGATATATTCAGTCACTTCATTTGCAAGTGCGTCTGCTGTTGCAGGGTCCTCCCCTCCAACTGCTTTTGCTGCTTTGAAAATAACCTTTGATACTTTTGAAGCGTCAAAAAGAACTATCTTGCCATCCCTTTTCTTTACATATTGATGGTTTTGTTCTGTCATTTTTTCTCCTTTATAAAATCTTCAATTTCATTGATAAACTGTGAAGCGTCCTTGAACCGCCGGTACACCGAAGCAAACCTGACATATGCGACTTCATCCACATTCTTTAGCTTTTCCATCGCAAGCTCTCCAAGCGTTCTGCTTGGTATTTCTGTGGAATCCATCTTTCTGAGCCCTGTCTCAATTTCGTCAACAATCTTCTCAATCTTTTCCTGTTTTACAGGGCGCTTTTCACAGGCCTTTAAAATGCCCCTCATCAGCTTCTGACGGTCAAATCTTTGCCTGCTCTTATCCTTCTTTACTATTATAATTTCTGCTTCCTCTGCCCTTTCATAGGTGGTAAATCGCTTATTGCACTTCAAACACTCTCTTCTCCTTCTTGTAATGTCTGTATCGCCTGCTTCTCTGGTATCTATAACCTTTGTGTCTCCTGAAGTACAATACGGGCATCTCATAGTCGGGTCCTCGTCGAGGAATTTTGGTACAATATATTGTATATTTTTATAGTCTAACCACTATATATGTCATTAACACTGATATTTAAATAAGGGATATTTTTCCACTATATCTAGTGGTTTCCGTCACCCTCGGCAACGAGATATAAGATTGATTAACAGAACAACTTATTTAAATACTTTTGTATGCTGGAAACCCAATAATTCAAAATAATATTTTTAAAAAATAGGTCTCAAGCATTAAGAAAACAATGTTTTTTCGTCGGTAAATGGAGTTTTTCACTTTTTAAAGAAATGACAATTGTTTGTAACAAAAAAAAGTAAATTACTTGTTTTTGAGCATCTCAACTTCTTCAATTGCCTTTTTGCAGAATTCAAGCGATGATTTGAAGTAAAGCGCTGCAGGATCAGAATCATTTGCAATAAGAACATCAATAATCTTGGTCTTTCCAGTAGGATCTCTTGCAAGATTTCTAAGCTTGTATGAGTCATCCCCAAAAACCTCTTCTTCTGTCAAGTAAAGCGTATTAAGCTCATCTGTAATATGCCACAGAAGATTTAGTGTGGCATCTGGATTTTCCATAAGGTTTTCCTCAGTCATTCTGCTGAACTTATTGTACAGTTCAGGTTTTATTTTAAGCAGGTTCCTCATCTTCAGGTTTGCGCCGTTTGACCGTCTGTAAACCCTTCCAATAACCTGGTTAAGCGCCTTTGACTTATCCTCAATTGACTGCATTGCATCCTTTACATTTTCCGGCTTTGGATTTTTAGGCATCTCAACTTTTATCTTGTTGAATACATTCCCAAATCCTTCTTTGACTGAAACCATAATTTCAAGAACAAGGACAAATATGAAAGACAAAGCAAAGTTTAATGCTAAAATGCTTCCAACTTCTGTTGTTTGTGAAGCAGGGCTTAATCCTGATACTCCCATCATGTAAAATACAGCCGGCCAGAAGATTGGCAAAATCCATGAAACAATCCTAAACTGGCTTCTTGACTTAAGGAAAAGTGAAACTACACTTATTATTACAAGTATTAATGGTGAAAATGAAAGAAGAATCCTTGCAACAGGCGCCTCATTAAGTACTGTAAGAAGTATTATCAGCATAAAAACAGCAAGTGAGAATACTCCGACAAATATCTTCTCCCCTATTGAAAAATTGTTTTCCCTCATTTGCATCTCTTTTAACTGGAATTAGAATTAATGCTATATAAATTTTAGTGTTTCTTTAACACTTAAGGATTCAAATAATTAGAAACAATCAGCTGTCTCATTGAATGCTCAATAAGAACCAAGGATGTATGCGCTTCGACAATTGGAACCGCTCTTGGCGCAACACATGGATCATGCCTTCCTTTGGTATTGCCAATAGTTGCATTTTCATATGTTCCAATTTCAACTGTTTCCTGTTCAAAATTTTCTAATAGTGTTGCCACCGGCTTAAATGCAACTCTAAATTCAAGAGGCATTCCATTCGATATTCCCCCGTCAATTCCACCTGAATTATTAGTTCTCATTGAAACTGGAACAGGGCTCTTAGATTCATCCCTGTATGGCCGATCGTTATGTTCACTCCCATAGCAGGTTGTGCCTTCAAAACCAGAACCAAGTTCAAAACCTTTTGCTGCATTAATCATAAGCATTGCTTTTGCAAGATCTGCTTCAAGCTTGTCATACAATGGCTCGCCCAATCCCTGAGGCATTTTTCTCACAACACATTCAATAGTTGCACCAACCGTGTTTCCTTCTTCTTTAAGCCTGTGAATCAGTTCAATCATCTTTTGCGCTGCTTCGTAATCAGGACATCTTACAATATCTTTGCCGAACCAATGGTCAACCTGCTCTCTTGTTACTGTATTTGTATCATAATTTTCTGCAACTATATCCCCTACACTTTTTACGTATGCAACAATTTCCAAACCATGCCTTAATCTCAATAACTTTTCTGCTATAGCTCCTGCTGCTACTGTTGCTGCAGTTAATCTTGCCGAAGCCCTTCCTCCGCCAGATTCTTCAAAAACACCAAATTTCATGTGATAAGCTAAATTAGCATGGCTGGGTCTTGCCAATGTTTTCATATTTTCATAATCAACAGGACGGGCGTTTTTATTTGCTATAATCAGCCAAATAGGAGTTCCGTCTGTAACTGCTGTATTTCCTTCAGTTAATGTAGTGCCTGCGGCAATTTCTACATGGTCTGGTTCATTTCTTTCAGTAGTTAGCCTGCTTTGGCCAGGCCTTCTTCTTTCCATTTGAGGCTGTATGTCAACTGCAGCATCCAATGGCATGCCTGCCGGACAGCCGTCTATTATTGCTGTAACCCCTTCAATCCCATGGGTATACCCTGCAGTCATAATTCTGAATAGATTTCCAAATGAATTTCCTGCCATATTGAAATTAGGAAAGAACAGCTACTTTAAAAACTTTTGACTTGAAGAATAAATAATAGCCCCGCACACAACCTCGAAGCAAGCTTCTTGGAGCATGCGGACCTATTCACTTACTTTGTTAGTTTATAGCCCCGCACGGATTTGAACCGTGGTCGCCGAGTGCCTCTGAGCAAAACTCAGAGCTTTGCTCACCAGAGCCCGACATGATTGGCCGCTACACTACGGGGCTGCAATGAAAAGTATAATTTTGAAAGTATTTATATAGCTTACTAATTATATGCAGGTGCATGGAAGAGCATCATCATCATGAGGAAGAAGACCATGAACCCTGGTGGAGAGGACCCATAAAATGGGTAATGGCAGGCTTTCTTGTATTGATGCTTATTGGAATGTATTTTCCTTATTATAATTTAAAGCATAATCCTGCTCCAATTAATATTCCTGCAAGAGCTGATTTAATGTGGATCTTTGAAAATACTGATGTAAATGGAATTGAAAGAATAGAAAATATTGGTGAAGCAGAAAAATACATTGACCCGACAAATCCAATCATAAAACAAACAGCAACAGCAATATCCTCGCAAAGCTGCCAATCAAGCAGGATATGCAATGCAAAGGCATTGTACTATTTTGTCAGGGATAATATAGATTATATCTCAGACCCTATCAAAGAAGAATATCTGGAGCCTCCAGTTGAACTGCTAAAAACTGGTGGAGGAGACTGCGAGTCAGGAGCAATACTTCTCGCAGCTTTGGAAAAATCAATTGGAATTGACGCAAGAATAGTTCTTATTCCTGGCCATGCATTAATCAGAATCTTCATGCCAGACGCTCCAACCATGTACAAGCACGGAGACTGGATTTATCTTGACTGGACTTG
>CAZLVM010000021.1:5821-8884 GCA_964562875.1 uncultured Methanosarcinales archaeon
CCCCGGGCATTATCTCGAAGCAGAGCTTCTCGAAACACCCAGTTCTATTCGCTTTGCTCATAGCCCCGGGCGGATTTGAACCGCCGTCCTCGGATGTTTTCAGAAGGGACCCATTGTTCCCTACTACCAAAATCCGAGATGATTGACCGCTACACTACGGGGCTGAATGAATTTAATTGATTCAGGATTGTTTAAATATCTTACTGAAATAAGAGACATAGAAAGATATTTATACAACTTCAACTGTTAAAACAAACATGGAAAAATACATAATATCTTTGGCAATTATTGCTTTGTTTCTTGTGAGTGCATGCTCAACAGGAAATGTAGTGGCAGATCCTCAGGTTGAAGAACTGAACACTGGCTGCACTGAAACAGACAACGGCCTTGACAAGGCAAATAAAGGTGAAATCAAAGGGTATGACGCAAACGGAAAATATGTTGAGGTAGCAGATTCATGCATTCCTCCTTTCCTTGTGGAGTACTACTGCGAAGACAATGTTGTCAAAAACAAGAACATAAGATGCCAGATTTGTGACAGAGGCGCTTGTACTTAAATTATTCCCACATAGAAAGAGCTTCTTCCTCTACAAAATGAAGCTTTCCTGGAATAATTAAACAGTGTGGTGCATCTCCAAAATCATATTCCAGAATATCTTTTGCTTTTCCTGATTTTATTGTGGGATTTTCAGATCCAATTCTCGCGCATCCAACGCAAAGCTGATTTTCATCAAGTCCAAGCTTCATAAGGTATTTTACAGCCTCATTCACAGTCATGTACTTTTCTTCTTTTGGATAAAGGTCAAGAAGGAATAATGTGTGCAGACCCATTTTCTGATTTTCCTGTAAAACCTCAAATGGGGCTTTCACATTCTCATTTTCAAAAGGTATTGATGTTGTTTTTCCAAACTTGTAGAGCTCAAGACCGGTTATCCCAACAGCATTCAATATTGAGGCATTGTTTATTACATGAACTTTTATGCTGTCTTTCAAAGCCCTCATTTTAATGTCTGTGTGGGTTGTTGCGCCAAAAGCATCCCCTATAACCAAAAATGCAGCATTGCCTTCCTTTGCATCCTTGAGTATTGTTGTTTCAGCATTTTTCTCAACCATGTCCCTGTCTGCAACTATAATCTTTTTTCCATATAATTTTTCAAGGTCTTCAACAAAGCACTGCAGTTTTGAAGTATATCCTTCTAAATAAACAGAACCGCATTTCTTAACTGCCTCTAATCCTTTGACAGTAATGTCCTTTTCATCATTAAGTCCTATGCCTACTATATATAGTGCCATGCGATTAAATGTTGAATTCCTGTTTATAAAGGTTTGTTGCTTATTTATTTAAACCTCCAATCATTCCATAAAATCATGGACAGCTTAGTAAGGCTAAAGTATATGGAACCCCATAATCAGGAGCAGATTCTCTCCAGAAAAATGCTTAGGCTGCAGCCAAGCCTGGAAGATATCATGAAAATGTTGGATGGCTATGTTGAGGGGATTTTGCCAGATGAGGATGGTTCTGAGGGAGTGATTCTTGCCTACTGCTTTGGCAACATAAAGAGATATTCCTGCTTCAAGAGCGAAAAGGATAATACCATAACCCCTTTTGTGTTTCCAGTTTACGGGAAGGTTGAATACATAATAAAAAAAGGAGAGTTCTGGGTTTTTCATGGGGATCCAATTGTATTGTACGAAGGCTGGGAAGACACAAAAAGTCTTAGGAATGCAATATGCCTTTTTTATAAAAACCCTTTTGAAAACAGAGAATCCTACAAGCATGTTGGGTATTGGGTTTTTCAGGATTGGAAGGATGAAGAAGACGATTTGGATTCAGAATAATTCAAAAAAGAAAAATAATCCCCCTCGCGGGGGAAAATGTGTTTTGCCTCCACCGAGCTTAAAACTTGGGGGTGGTAAGAAGGTGAAGGCCAAGAAAAACACACACCACAAAGACCAAAGGGGTGATAGTAAACTTGCCTTACCTAATTATCTCTATGCCAAGCTCATCAGATATTTCTTTGGCTTCAGCTGAGATTTGAGTGCGGTCCGCTTTTCCAAGTATCCAAGGCGACTTAACTCCAGTTATTATTGTCATAACTGTCATCTTGCCTTTCATATCCTCATCAACTCTTGCTCCCCAGATAACATTTGCGTCATCATCCAGGCTTTCAGTGACCAATTCTCCTGCCCTGCTGATTTCGTCAAGGGTCATGTCTGGACCTCCCACAACATGAATCAACGCTCCCGTAGCTCCTTCATAATTTATATCAAGAAGCGGGTTTGAGAGTGCTCCTTTTACAGCTTCATCCACCCTGTTATTGGTGTCTGAACAGCCTACTCCAATCGCTGCCACTCCGCCGTCTTTCATTATTGCCCTTACGTCAGCATAGTCCAGGTTGACTAATGATGGAACTGATATGGTTTCAACAATGCCTTTTATCATTGTTGCAATAAGCTCGTTTGCAACTGCGAATGCCTGCTGTATTGGCAGGTTTCCTGCGATTGCAACCAGCCTGTTGTTGTCTATTACAATAACAGTATCAGTTACTTCCCTCATCTGCTCAAGGCCAAACTCTGCCTTTTCCACTCTTGCTCTTTCAATCTTGAAAGGCATTGTGACTGTTCCAATTACAATTGCGCCCATGTCTCTTGCAACGCTTGCGATGCATGGCGCTGAGCCGGTTCCTGTACCTCCGCCCATTCCTGCGCATACAAATACAAGGTCAGAGTCTTTTAGGACTGCCTTTATTTCGTTCATGCTTTCCTTAGCTGATTCAGCTCCCTTTTCAGGAAATCCTCCACAGCCAAGTCCTTTTGTTACCTCTCTTCCTATGAGGAACTTCCGGTCAGCATCAGTAATGTTAAGGTGCTGCTGGTCGGTGTTGCAGGCTAGAATTTCTGCCCCCTTTATCCCTTTCTTATAGAGCCAAGAAACCATGTTATTTCCTGCCCCTCCGCTTCCAATTACTCTAATGCATGCTGGTTTTACGTCTATTGTTTCAAACTTTTGGTTTTTTGTTTTTTCTACTATAAAGTCCATATGGCATCCCCCTTTTTTTTTGG
>CAZLVM010000022.1:0-8812 GCA_964562875.1 uncultured Methanosarcinales archaeon
TGGTGGCAATAGCTTTTCAGTATTTGGCAGCATTGGCTCTTCTTAGTTTGGTGGCAAGGGCCTGCCATTGCCACGCTTCGTGCTGTTTGTGTTTATGCTTCTTCAAAGGAGTCACACGTGTTAAACAATGTTCTGTTAAAGTACTTCGCTTGGTGGCAATGGCTATTACTTTTTTGGCAGCATTGACTCTTTTTCGCTTGATGGCATTGGCTGATTAGTTATCATCTATTCCGATTCCAACAACAGTTATTCTCCCAGAGTATTCTCCGTCTGCGGTTTCAGGGATGTTGATTCTTATTTCGATTTCTTTTTTTTCTCCAGGGTTTAGGTTTGCTTTTCTTATTTGAGTGTTTGATGACATTTGGAAAAATTCATCTCCAAGGCTGTACTCAATGTTTTTCTGGCTTATTGCGCTGCCATCACCCATTAATGTTGTTGCTGAAAATCCAAGATCAACAGCAGCATTGCCGATGTTTTCAACAGTTATTTCTTCTTCAATAGAGCTTCCAGCGTCTATTTCCTGAAAATCAATATTGCCTGAAAGTTTTATTGCGACAAGTTCTTTGTATTCAAATTCAACTGTTTTTTCAGAGTTTCCAGCTTTTATTGTTATATTGTATTTTCCAGGGGGAAGGTCTTGCCCGAGCTCGAAAATGCAGGAGTGAATACTGCCTTGCCCGGACATGACCTTTGTGATATTGTTGAAAG
Organism: uncultured Methanosarcinales archaeon; assembly: GCA_964562875.1. Taxonomy (GTDB): domain Archaea; phylum Nanobdellota; class Nanobdellia; order Woesearchaeales; family JAGWAF01; genus CAZLVM01. The sequence goes on from CAZLVM010000022.1 coordinate 709, forward strand.
CTGCGGTTATATTGCCAACCTCGCCGTCAACATCTGCTGTCACAGTTATTTCCTTAACACCCCCCAGGTTTGGGAAAATCTGAATTCCCCCACTCAAACCCTCATCAGGCGTAATATTAACAGAATTAATCAGTATGTTTTCCTGAGTATTGAAACTTATACTTATATCTTCAGAATGCGTTCCTGTTCCAAGATTAGAACTGCTCCTGAAGCTGGGGTATGACTGTGAGAAATCATAGTCATTGTCATCAGTATCTTTGTCTCTAAGCAATGCATAGCCTTCGTCAGCTTCATCAGCAGGGCTTCCCTCATACAACCCTTCTTCAATTTCTGCCTCATCGCCCCATCCAACTGCATCTATTATTGTGCTGTTTTCTACAATCGCTATGCCTGAGTTAGAATTGAAAAGATTTAGAAGCTCTTCATGGTCTGCCAAGGGCCATGTTTCGTTGTCACGGCTTTCATTCCAGCCTGTATCAGCGATTAAATAATAGCATTGCGGGCAAATTGTTGTGCTTTCAGGTATTGTTGCATCGTTATTTGATGCTTCTGTTTTTAGAGTCCATCCGCTAATATCCACATCTTCATCTCCTGAATTGAACAGCTCAACTGCTTCTCCGCCTGATTCTGTGCCTTCAGGATTGTAGATCACCTGACTGATTATTACTGATGCATAGGCAGTGTTTGCTATTATTGCTGTTATTAAAAGAATTACGAAAATATTTTTGATGCATTGGTTGAATATTTGTTTCATTTAGAGGTTGAATGCTTTAGTTTTAAAGTCGCTAATGGAAGAATCCTCGGAGATATTCTGTTAGATACAGAGAATTTGCAATATGTATGAAAGAAATCCAAAAAATAAAATCAAAACAAGAAATATTTTAAAATTAAAAAAGAAAAAATAACTGCCTTTATGGCAGTACAAAGAGTTTAACAATTATTACTGCAATTGCAGCAACAACAATCACGATTGCTCCGATAAGCAATGCAAGGTAGCCAGCTGAGTCTCCTAATGAGCTTCCGCTTGAACCTCCTGTTTGGACTGTTGTTACAGGGACAGCAGTTGTTGTGTCCTGTGTTTCCTGCTCTGGCTCTTCTTCCTCTTCTTCAGCAGGCTCTTCTTCTTCCTCTTCTTCTTCTTGAGCTGCTATGCAGCTTACTGAAAGAGTTTCTGCTGTAACATCTGTCATCTCGCCCATTTCCCAGTATGCCTTAACTGTTAATGAGTAGTCGCCATTGCTTGTTCCAGGAACAACAGGCACACTGAATACCTTTGTTACTGAATCGCCTTCGTCAAGAGCTATAGCCATAAGTCTTGAATAATAGTCAAGAGCTTCGTTGTAAACTTCAACAGCTACTTCTTCTTCATCTTCCTTTCCGATGTTTGTAAGCTTTACTGTAAGAGTTGCAATCTTTCCACAGTCAATGCTTGAAGGAACAAGGTTTATGTTTTCAATCTGGATTTCGTGTTTTTCTTTTTCAACTTTGAACTTCACTTCTATCTTTTCTCCCATCCTTGCGCCGTGTTCGTCTTCTCCTTCAAGGCTTATGTCCATGTTGTATGTGCCGTCATTTGAGTCTGCTTCAACTTCGAAGCTGATTGTTGACTCTTCAATATCTTCAGTGCTGATTCCACCAAAGTCTTCATCTTCATCAACATCAATGTCTCTGTCATCTATAACGACAAACATTTCTGCGTCAATTTCAACATCATCATTATCATTGTACTTGTTTTCAGCCTGAACAGTAACATCAACCTTGCTTCCAGGTTTTACCTGGTCAACCTTGTCGCCATCTGTTACCTTATTGCTGTCTTCATCTACTATAACATATGCTCTTTTCATGAGAAGCTGATTTTCTCTCTGCATGTAAACGTCAAATGAAGCAACGTCTGTTGAGCCGCTCTTTAGTGTTGCTGTTGCAACTTTGAATGCACTTTCTTTATAGTTTGTGTCTACTGCGTCAAGAGTTTCAGGAATTCTTGCTCTTAGTGTGACAGCTGCTGATCCATTTGCAGGAACAACAGCACTTGCGTCAACTGTAATGTTAAGATCGTTTGTGCTGAATCCTGTTACAGGAACGAATGAAATTCCATCAACAGTAACGTTTGAAGCGCCATTGTTGCTTAGGGAGATTGAGTTTGTGACATATATATTGTAGTCTTTTTCGTCATCAGCATTTGGATTGCTTGCCTGCTGGCCGTCTCCTCCAAATGTTGGATTACTATTGCTGTAAGCTGAGTTTATAGTAACTGCAGCGCTTGCTGAGCCAACACATACAGCTATAAATAGCATCAGAACAATACCTGTGAACAATACTTTTCTCATTTTTTTATCCCCCCATAATGTGTGTTAATGTAACCTTAATTTTTAGTTAGTATTGTTCAGTAGTATTTAAAGGTTACTCTTTTTTTGGGAGATATCTAAACAGAGCCCCATTTGTCAAGGGCTCTCTTTAGCTCGTGGTGGGCATGTGCATATTTTTCAAGAGGGATGTTGTGCATTGTTGCATCCACCGCCTGCCTGATAGCCATTGCGCCGGCTTTTGTACCCATTGGATGACCATGACACCCTCCGCCAAACTGCATCACTATATTATTACCCATTCTTTTGACAAGTTTGGGTATGCTTCCCGGATGGATGCCGCCAGATGCAACAGCAAGAATTGGTTTTACATTATACCAGTCCTGCTCAAGAAGGTGATAGCATTGTTCACCCATGCACTTTTGCTGTTCTTTTATCTTAATATCTTCAATCTCATCTTCTATAAGCTCTACTTCAAGCTCTGAAGCTTCCATCTTTCCAACTCCTGCAGTTCCTATATGGAGCTGGTCAACACCTATAAGCCTTGCAATTTTTGCTATTGTAAGCATGCTTATGCCATGCTTTTTATTTTTGGTAATTGCAGCGTGCATTGCCCTGTGGGCATGTATTACCTGGCTTACATTGTCTCTTACTGTCTGCAGACCTGCCCAGCCTACAGTCATTATATCAACCATTACATATTCGCCGCCGTAATCCTTGACGATTTTTGCCCGTCTAAGCATTTCAGCTGTCTCTGCAGTTATGTTTGGCATGTATATTTTCTTGTTTCCAGTATGCTTTTCTGCCAAATCCCTCAGCTTCATAGTATACTTGACCCTGTCTTCAAATTTGTTGAATTTCATCGAGCTTAGGTTTTCATCATCCTTTACAATATCAAGCCCGCCCATCCATGCATTATATGCAACCTGAGCATGCATTTTTGCTGTGAGTCCAACTTTTGGTTTTACTATTGTCCCTGTAAGGGGTCTGTGGTTTATTCTTGTTAATTTTCTTATGCCGCCTATACCATATCTTGGGCCTTTGAATGATTTAACCATTGATTTTGGGAAGTGTATGTCCTGAAGGCGCAGGTTTTTCAACACCTTCATTCCAAATATATTGCCGGCTATTGATGAGAGGATTTCAGGCATGTTGCCCTCCTCAAAAAGATCTTTTGGATAGGCAATTTTTACTTCACCTGTGACTTTGCTTATGTAGAAAACATGCGGCTTGAGCTGGTTCGCAATTTTAGGATTCATAGTTGATATTTCAGTCCATGTGCCTATGCTGCTTTCGCCTGCAATATGCTCGCACGCAGCCTCAAGCGATATTTTGTCTGGTTCAACATAAAATTCACAAACTAATTCGTCCTTTCCTGGAGTATAATTTTTGTCAATGTATTCAAGCAAGATAAATCACCTCTTTTTTTTATTAAATATTTTTTGGCTCTTCTTCAGGAACCTTTTCAGCAAGCTCAATAGTTTCTTCTGCTTCGTTAATTTCTTCTTTTTCTTCTTTCAGCTCTTCTGCAATTTCTTTTGATTCTTCAATCTCTTTTTCATCATCATTAATTTTTTCCATTATTTCTTCCTTCAGTTCATCAGCTTCTTCTTTTTCATTTTCAAGTTCTTTTGAGCTTTCTTTTTCCTCTTTTGCCATTTCTTTCATTGCCTTTTCTTCACCATTCATTTTTGAGCCTCCATCATCATTAACTCTAAGGATTTCCTTCGCCTTTTCAATTGCCTCTTCCATTGATGCTACAAGGTTATTTGCCTTAAGCGAATTCGCGAGCTTGTTTACTTTTGAAACTGTTTCAGTGTCCATTTTATCCCCATATTATTTTGTTGTTGTGAATTTGTCTCCGTCAGTGTGGAAAAGCCTTTTGCCTTCTTTGATTAGCTCTCCGTGCATTACTTTCCCAAGGAATATTGTATGGTCTCCGACATCTATTTCCTGGAAAACTTCGCATTCGAGATAGCCAATTGCTCCAGATATGCGAAAGCAGTCAACATTTTCAGCTTCGTCTGTCTTGAGCCCTGCCAGTTTGAACTTGTCCAGATGCTCTCCGCTTCTTCTTCCGCAAATCACAGCAGCTTCCTTCATGCTTAACGGTATAAAGTTTACCACAAAACATTTCCCTTCTGTGATTATTTTGTGGCTGAATCTTGACTTTCCTATTGAAATTGCGTAAATCTGAGGCTCGAATGAAACAGGCATGTGCCATCCAACTGTTATAGCATTGTCCTTTTCAACCTTTTTGCCCATGACTTCGACATGCGACCTGCATGTGACCAGAACTGTCTGCCTTGGGTTTGCTAAAAGTCCCATTCTACTTCCTCAACCTCTACAAACTTTTCACTTCCTTTGGGGTTTTTGCCTGCGAAAAATGATGCAAACACTGCCAAAGAAAGGAAAAGCAGGATTGGTATCAGGTAAAAATTGACCCCTAAAATCTGGAGGAAATGTATAAGATACCTTGAATTGAAAGGGATAAAAAGAACCTCCATTATTATCATAGGTGTTGAAGCGTATATTGCTGTCATGAGCGACTTTCTTATACCTATATCCTTTTTTATCATTCTTGAGAATACAAAGACAACAAGAGTCATTAGCAGTATTAATATAATGTATTTTATCAGGAAAACAATGTATGATGTGATTAATATTGAAGGAATTATCAGTATTGTAATGAATGTTATGAGATTGCTTAACTCTTTTGTGTGTCCTGTAACATCCTGGAGCTCTGATATGTTTATTTTTACTATTTTATTGTAAGGCCTGTATAAGAGGAAATCCTCGGTAATAAGGAGCTTTTCAGTTGTCATTTCTGTTATTTGGCCTGTTGTGTCTATTATTATTTGAGGATCTGTTTCTGTGAACATCACAGGGGCGCTCATCTCAACATCCCCTGTAAAGTTTAGAGTGTCAAACTTGCCAAGCTCTGAGGATATTGTTCCAGGTATTCTGAAAAGCATAGGCACTGATATTACAGACATAAGCAGGAATGCAAGAAGCATAATTATCATGACATATTTTGCGCCGTGCCAGACAGAATGCATGCCAAGGCTTGAATATTTCTTTGGGGAAAAAGCAGCTGCAGCCTCTTTAAGATAGCCGATTTCCATCCCTTTTTTCATGCTGTCTCTTAGCTTTTTCAAATCCTCTTTTTTCAGCTTTTTCATATAGGGATTTTTAGCTTTCTCCTATATATATTTTGTTATTAAATGAGGAATATAATGTCTTTTTCTTCTTCTATTTCTTCTTTTACATTGAATATTTCTTTTATGAGCTTTTCAATCATTTTCCTTTTTTGGCTTTTTTTCAGGAAACTCAAGACAAATTTGTTTTTGCCTACTCTTTTGATTTCTTCCAGTCCTTTTCTTATATCATGGAAATTTTGAATTGCTGTAATGCTTATTACCCAGTCAAATGAATTTTTCCTAAAAGGAATATGCTCTGCTTCAGCATTTACAAAATCCGCGCCTTCTGCTTTTTGCAGAAGTTTTATGGCAGGGTCAATCCCTATTTTTTTGCATTTCCAGAATTTTGTTGTTAATCCTGTTCCGCAGCCAACATCAAGAAGGAGCTCATCTTCTTTCACGCTTATTTTTTCCATTATGAGCCTGATTTTCTTTTTTTGCTCCTCACCATGAAGCTCTTCATATCCTTCTGATATTTCATTATAGTATTCCATAGCCTGTTTAGAAACATTAACATTTAAATAGTTTAGGTGCGGTTTTTTGAGTATGGCAGGAGTTATAGGATTTGAGGATATCATCTGGCTGATTAAGAGGTTTACAGGCAAGAGCCACATCAAACTTTTGGCGAGAGGAAATGAGGCAATTCTTTGGGCTCTTGAAATAACAGCAGCTCTTGGAAGGAAAAAGGTTCTTATTCAGGATCAGGGCGGATGGCTGACATATTTGACATACCCAAAAAAGTTTGGCATGAAAATTGTGAAAGTAAAGACAGACTATGGGGTTCTTGATTCTTTTGACCTTCAGTCAAAGGCAGGGAGTGATTCAGTTCTTCTTATTAATTCAATGCCAGGATACCTTGCAATTGAAGACATGAAAAAAATATGCAAGGTATGCGAGAAAAAAGATACTATTGTAATTAATGATGTTTCAGGTTCAATCGGTACAGATGTTGCAAAATTTGGAGATATAATCGTAGGCAGTTTTGGAAAATGGAAGCCAATTTGGGTTGGGCATGGAGGTTTTATAGCTGCCGGTCAAAAATGGTTTTCAGAGGGCAAAGATCATACATTCAATAAGGAAGAAACTCAAAACCTTCTTGAAGCTCTTCGCGGGCTGAAAAAGAGAATAAAATATCTTGAGGGGCTTAGCTACAAAACCAAGAAAGACCTTAAGAAATTTGATGTGATACACAGGCAGGGCAAAGGATTTAATATTGCTGTGAAATACAGCAGTGACAAGGAAAAGGATGAGCTTATCGAATATTGTGATAAGAATGACCTTGAATGCACAATATGCCCTAGATATATAAGAGTAAACGAAAAAGCGATATGCATAGAGCTTAAACGAGAGAAAGAAGAGGTGAAAAATGGTAACTGAACCGGAATCAATGGATGAACTAATATATTTTACAAGAAGGGCTGTAGGAAAGGGAAAAGTAATGGCCTGGGTTTACAAGAAGGAATGCCCAAAATGCAAGAAAGCAAAGATGGGCAAACCTGTTGAGAAAGGGAAGGTCAAAATAAGGGCAAAGGAATATATTTGTCCTGAATGCGGATTCATAGAAGAAAAAGATGAGCATGAAGAAAGCCTTATGCTTGAAGCAAAGTACACCTGTCCTCACTGCGGAAAAGATGGGGAAGGCACAACACAATACAAAAGGAAGAGTTTTGAGGGAGTTAAATCATATATTGTTGTCTGCCAGCATTGCAGCGGCAAGATTGCAATTACCAAGAAAATGAAAGAAGGGAAAAAGAAATGAGAAAAATAATTCTTGCTTTGGCTGTTGTTGCAATCATTATTGTTTCAGGGTGTGCAAGCCAGCTCTCAACACATGCCCCTTCAGCAGGGCAATCCCAGTCTGGGGCTTCAGATTCAGAGCTTCTCCAAAGAGCCGAGATGAAAGAAAACTCTTTTTTTTACAGAGGGGATTGCGGCACGGGTTGTAGGGATGTTATTGAATCATATTATAGTGTTATAGAAGATGCTGAAGGCATTGATATCAGATATTCGGCCAGGCAAAAGCTTTCAGAGTTCTTATTTAAGGTAAAGGAATATGATGAAGGTATAACTGTTGCAAAGGCTCTTGCTGATAATGCCAATAATAATGACAATGGTGAATACATGTGTATAGGAATAATCATGATTGCCCAAAACGCGAGAGGGAAGGAAGACCTTGAATTGTCCTTTGATATGTTTAACAGCGCCAGGACTTTTTGCGGGGAAGATCGGCAAGAATTTATTCAGGACAACATGTGTTCCCTTACTGCGCAAGCAGGGGATATAGAAGGTGCGAAAATGATGTGCCCAGGAAAATATTCTTAGTTTTAATCAGCCTGCACAACCATTGGGATTTTGATATTTATTGGCACATTGTAGTCTTTGTAGTTGTTTTCAATTGTCAGCTTTACAGAGCTGCCTGCAATTTCAGCTTCAACAATTCTTGTTTCCCTTAATAACACATTACTTTCCTTTCCAATCCACCAAAATGTTTCCCCTTTTTTCAGCACAAGAGTCTCATTTGTGCCAATAATCACATTTCTAAATATGCTTTCCATGAGTTCTGCAGCTTCATTCCCGCTCATTTTTGAGCTTAGCAGATAT
>CAZLVM010000023.1:0-8455 GCA_964562875.1 uncultured Methanosarcinales archaeon
AAATCTCATGACCTGGCCTATTAGAAATTGTATTGACTTTTCACTGCCTTTTTTGTAATCCTCGACAGCTTTAGGATTTTCATCAATTGCCTGTCTGCAGAACTTTTCAATAGCGCCCGTGTCTGAAACAACAGCAAGCTTTTCCTTTTCAACATATTTTTTCACATCAAAAGGCTTGACAACAAGCTTTTCCATTATTTTCTTAGCAACATTATCAGTTATTTTTTTCTCTGTTACAAGATTTAGGAGGTCAATCATGTGCTTTTCATCAACCTCAAGCTGGTCAAAGCTCTTCTTGTTGTAGTTCATTACCCTAACAAGCTCTCTTCTAAGCCATTTTGCAGCAAGAACAGGGTCAATTTCCTTTGCAACCTTTTCATAAAGCTCTGCCAGCAGACGCTCCTGCGCAATAACTTCTGCATCAATCTTGCTTATGCCGTATTTTTCAATATATTTCAGAATTTTATCCTGCGCAAGCTCAGGCATTGCAGCTTTTACATCCTTAATCAGCTCATCTGTAATTTCTGTTACTGTAAGGTCAGGGTCGAGGATATAACCGTATTCCTCCTCTGTTTCTTTCTGCCTCATTGAAAATGTTATTCCTCTCTCAGAATCCCATGCTCTTGTTTCTTGGACAATATCCCTTGATTCAGCAGTTTCATTCTTCTGCCTGTCAACCTCAAAATTCAAAGCCCTCTCAATCTCCTTGAATCCGGTTATGTTCTTTATTTCAACTCTCTTGTATCCTGATTCTTTTATTGAAATATTTGCGTCAGCTTTTATTATGCATCTGCCTGTTTCAAAAATTCCAAGATAATTTAAGACTGTAATCAACTGCTTCATAAAATCCCTTGCCTCTTCAGGCGAGTTAAGCTCTGGTTCTGTAACAATCTCAACAAGAGGATCGCCTGACCTGTTGTAGTCAACCATAACAAAAGGCGACTTTTCCATTGAACCAATGTGAACCAATGCAGCAGGATCTTCCTCCATATGAACTCGGGTTATAGCAACCTTTTTCCCCTCTTTCAGATTGAGCTTTCCCTTTTTCCCAAGAGGGATTTCATACTGTGTTATCTGATAGTTCTTTGCCATGTCAGGATAAAAATATGACTTTCTTGAAAAAATTAATTCAGGGGATATGTCACATCCCAATGCAATGCAAAGCTTTAATGCGTATTCAACAGCCTTCTTGTTTAATACCGGCTTTGAGCCCGGCATTCCAAGACAGACAGGGCATGTCCTTGAGTTTGGCTCGTCAGAGCCGTGCGTAGGGCAGCCGCAAAAAAGCTTTGAATCTGTTGCAAGCTCTGCATGGATTTCCAGTCCAATTACAATATCTGATGTGAACTTTTTTGTCATTTTAGCTCGTAAGCCGATGCAATTCTTGCCAGCTTTTTCTCTTCAAAATGATTTGCGATAAACATAACTCCAATCGGCATGCCGTCTTTTATGCCGCACGGCACGCTTATATGAGGAAGGCCTGCAATATTCGGGCCTGCAGTCAGTATGTCTGCCATGTAATTCTGAAGCGGAGTCATTTTCTCTATTTCAGAGAATTTTGGGGCTATGAAAGGCATGGTTGGGGAAACCAAAACATCATATTTCTTGAAAGCCTTCTTGTACTCCTCTATGATTTTTGTCCTTGCCTTCATTGCCTTAATGTAATATGCATCCCTGAATCCTGCCATCCTTGCAAAAGTTCCTATGATTATCCTTCTCTTTGCTTCCTTGCTAAAATACTGCGAGCGGACTTTCGTAAAGTACTCATTAAAGCTTCCTTCCATCTTTTCTTCCTTGCCATACCTCATTCCGCAAAACTTTGCAAGATTTGTTGAAGCTTCAGCCATTGAAAGAAGATAGTAAGCCTCTACCCCGTATTTCATTGTTAATGGAAGGGAAACCTCTCCGTTATTTACTCCAAGCTCTTCCAATCCCTTAACAGCACCCTTTACAGCTTCTGAAACTTCAGAATCAACACCCTCTCCAAAAGATTCCTTTATCACGCCAATTTTCATGTCCTTTGCAATCTTTCCTATTTCAGAAGAATAATCGTCTATATCTGAGTTTACAGATGTTGATTCCTTTTCATCAAATCCTGCTATGGACTTCAGCATCAATGCAGCATCTGAAACTGACTTTGCCATTGGGCCAATTTTATCCAGGGAGTTTGCATAATCCATTAATCCATATCTTGAAACCCTTCCATATGTTGGACACAGCCCAACAATTCCGCAGAAAGATGCAGGGCTGACAATTGAACCGCCTGTTGACTCTCCAATTGCAATATGCGGGAATGAAGCTTTCTGTGTTATTCCGCCTGCCCCTCCAGAACTTCCTCCGCAAACCCTTTTCTTGTCAAATGGATTAAGGGGTATTTTCATTCCAACCCCCTACATTAACACAAAAACTTCCAAACCCAAACTCATCCTGAGCAGTCTTTCCTATTATTACTGCGCCCTCTTTTTTTGCGCGCTCTATAACAGTAGCGTTAAAAACAGGCTTGTACCCAGTTAGTATTGCGCTTCCAGCCCTGGATTCAACACCTTTAACGCAAATGCAATCCTTTACAGAAACAGGAACACCAGCCAAAGCGCCCTTTGGATTCTTTTTTACAGCATTTGCGCACTCAAGAGCAAGCTCCTCTGAAATTACGTTAAAATAATTGTATTCTTTGTTTATTTTTTTGCACTCTTCAATAACCTTATGAGTATGCTCAACTACGTCAATATTCCCTTCCTTTACTTTTGTTATGAAATCCTGCATCATTTATTTCTTGCCTGTTATTTTTAATGGGATAACTACAACAGCCCCTTTTCCGGGGTGAGGTTCATTCTCCTTAAGCCCCTTGACAAAATCCTGCCATTTGCCTGAATCATGGTATTCTGCATTTCCTTCAATCAAAAAACCTTTCCAGCCCTTAGCATAAACAAGAAGCTCTATTTTCCCATTTTCCAAAATATTGCTTATTGTCCTTTCCATGTAATTATCAGTAAACACTATTTTCCCTTCAACAACCTTTACCCCATCAACAACTATCAGATGAGGGCTTGCATCCTTGCCTGCTGTTGCAACATAAACTTTGTTTGACTCAACAACATCCTTTATTTCATCCACATTCATCTTAAACAGCCCTCGGCCCCTTGAAATACCCATCCTTCTTGTGGGATGTGTTTGACAGGGCTTCTTCCTGAGTGAGGCACTTTTTCTTCTTGTCTTCTCTTAGTGAGTTTTTTATTTCCACAGGCTGATAGCTTGGCTTTGCTCCTTCTGTATCCATGCTGTCAATCTTTGAAAATGCTATTAGAATTTCCTTAAGCTGAGGAATAAACTCCTTTTTCTCTGCCTCAGTAAGCTTCAGCCTTGCAACTTCCGCCACTTTTTCAATCAAATCCTTGTCTACCTTCATATTAATCACAATCAATTAGTCAAGATATTTAAGAATTTCCCTCAAATCATTGCCGTCTATGACCGCATCTGCTGCTTTTTTGAGCTTTTCTGAATTTGAATTGAAAGCTATTGAGAAGCCTGCCTTTTCAAACTTGAACGCATCCTGGTCATTATCGCCAACAGCCATTGCTTCTTCTGGATTTATGCCAAGCTCCTTGCATATTCTCAGGAATGTCTCACCCTTGTGGGAATAGTCCAGGGAAAGCCAATTATATCCTCCAGTAAGAATCCCACCTTTAATCTCAAGCTTATTCCCAAATATGAAATCAACTCCCAGGTCTTTCTGAGCTCTTTTGGCAAGCTCGATAGGGCCTGAAGTTAAAATGCAGGTCTTTATACCACGTTTCTTTAGTTCTGTAAAGAGTGCTTTTGCTCCTGGATTGTATTCTGCTTCTGTAACAAGCTCAAAGAATCCATCTGCGCTCTTGCCTTTCCATAATTTCCCAATAACTTCGTCAGCAAGCTTTTTTATGTCTGTCTTGAGATATTTTTCTGTCAGCTTAAAGCCCTCGTCAACAGTGTCATACTTGTAATGCATCTGATTCCAAAAGCTGTCATGAACAAATACTACCCCATCCATGTCAAAAACAATAAGACTTAGCTTCATTTGGATTTCTTTGGAAGGTCTGACTTGATGAACAATTCTTTCATCTGCTGCGGGTCGATGTCTGAAGGGCACCCATCCATAGGGCACTCTGCATTCTTGTTTTTAGGGAATGCAATTACATCTCTTATGTCATTAAAGCCGTTGAGCAGAGCGCAAATCCTGTCAAACCCAAATGCGATTCCGCCGTGGGGAGGAGCGCCGTACCTGAAAGCGTCTAGAAGGAAGCCAAATCTTTTTTCTGCCTCCTTGTAGTCCATCCCAATAACCTTCAAAGCCTCTTCCTGAATCTTTTTATTATGAATCCTAATCGAGCCGCCGCCCAATTCAACCCCGTTAAGCGTGCAGTCATAGAGCTTTCCGGTTACTGACTTAGGGTCTTTTTCCATATTGCCTATGAACTCGTCATGAGGCATTGAGAAAATATGGTGCATTGGCGACCATGCGTTGATATCCTCTTTAAACTCAAACAACGGAAACTTCATTATCCAGCAAAAATTATATTCATCCTCATCATAAAGCTTCAAATCCTCTGCAAGCTTTCTCCTTAGCTTGTCAAGCACATCTGCAACAACATTTGGCTTGTCTGCTATAAACATAAGCACGCCTTTCTTTGCCTTTGAAAGATCCTGAATTTCCTTAAGCAGTTCTGGCTTGAAGTATTTTGCAATGTTAGACTCAAGACCGTTTTCAGAAACTTTCATCCATGCCATTCCCTTTGCGCCGTTCTTCTGGCAAAAATCAATATACTCATCCAGCTCTTTTCTTGAAAATTCCCTTTCAGGGTTTATGCACTTTACCTGCTCTGCCTTCTTGAAAACCTCAAAATCAGATTTCCTGACAAGCTCTGTAACATCAGCAAGCTCAAGACCGTATCTCAAGTCAGGCTTGTCTGAGCCAAATCTTTCTACTGCCTCATGATATGTAATTCTTGGAAAAGGAATTTTTATGTCTTTTCCAATTGCCTTCTAGAAAATATGCTGCATCATTCCCTCTGAAATTTTCAGAATGTCTTCCTCATCTATGAAGCTCATTTCTATGTCTATCTGAGTGAACTCAGGCTGCCTGTCTGCCCTTAAATCTTCATCCCTCAAGCATCTTGCAAGCTGGTAATACCTGTCCATTCCTGAAACCATAAGAATCTGCTTGTAAAGCTGAGGAGACTGCGGAAGTGAAAAGAATTTTCCAGCGCTTGTCCTTGACGGAACAACATAGTCCCTTGCGCCTTCTGGAGTTGCCCTAATCAGCAAAGGAGTCTCTATTTCCATAAATTCCTCGCTGTTAAGGAATTCCCTTGCTGCCTGAGCTGCCTTGTGCCTTACCATAAGATGCTTCTGCATCTTAGGCCTTCTCAAGTCAAGATACCTGTACTTTAGCCTTATTTCCTCGTTTGACTCAACCCTGTCATCAATCTCTATTGGAGGGGTTTCTGCCTTGTTAAGAATTTCAGATTTATCAGTGAGAACTTCAATCTCCCCTGTAGAAAGCTTTGCATTAACCATGTCATTAGGCCTTAGCCTGACAGTTCCCTCAACCTTTACAACATCCTCCCTCCTAAGGGAATCCATTGCCTTGAATGCATCCTTATTGTCAGGATTGCAGACTATCTGAGTTAGTCCGTACCTGTCCCTAAGGTCTATGAATATGACCCCGCCGTGGTCCCTTCTTGTCTGGACCCAGCCGCAGAGAACTACTTTTGCATTATCATCTGATTTCTTAAGCTCCCCGCATGTATGAGTTCTTAGCATACTAAAAAGGAGAAAAAAGACCATATATAAATCTTACCTAAAAAAAAGAAAAAAGAAAAAAAATCATGGCCATGCAACAAGTATTGCAGCCATTACAGCAATTGAGATAATGCTGAAGAGATTGTTCAGCAGATAAACATTCAACGGCTTTTTATCCCAAATAACAGGTTCAAGACTTGTTGTTGCAATGAATCCAAGCCATACGGCAAGACCCACCATAATTCCATCTTTTATTGTTGCTGCGCCTGAAAGGCTGAGTATATATGAAAGAATATACGCAACTACCAGTGTCTTGACAAATGCAGCTGACAATAATTTTGCCATATTGTCATGTTTTGCCGGTTTTTTCTTGGCTGATACAAGCTTTGCCAAAAGCTTCCCCGTAGGAGTCTTAGGACAGTGAAATATTGTGCCTAAAACCATTGCAGCAATAGCTGCCACAACAACTGCAAGAATATTTGCTTCTGAAAACATATTATCACCTCTTGCTGCTTATTGTAGGATTGGGTATTTAAATTTTGTTGAATACGCGGGTTTGTCTCAAATCTGGCTAACGCCAGGGTTAGTGCACTCAAAATCAATACTTCTGATTTATTAAGCTGACATTCTCCGGATGAGACAACCCTCTTGTCAGCTCAAAAAGGTTGCTAATATGATTTTGCCTTAAGTGCACTAACCAACATTTGGGACAAACCCTGAATAACCCATAATTTTATAATTCTCCATGCAATTTTGATGTATATGTTCAAGATAAAGGATACTGATGGGAAAGCAAGAACAGGAGAACTTCATACTGCTCATGGAAGAGTGAAAACGCCTTTCTTCATGCCAGTTGCAACAAAGGCAGTTACAAAGTTCATTGATGCAAAGGATTTTGAAAAATGCAAAACGCAATGCATAATATCAAACGCGTTTGTACTTTATTTGGCTCCAGGAGTTGAAGTTCTTGAAAACAAGGGTGGAATACATAAGTTCATGAATTTTGACGGCTCAATATTTACTGACAGCGGAGGCTTTCAGATGTATTCCCAGAAATTCCTGATTAGCAGAAACAAGGAAGGAGTAAAATTCAGTGATCCAATCAATGGCGGGGAAGTTTTCGTGACTCCTGAAAAGGATATGGAAATTCAGCTCAAGATTGGGTCAGATGTTGCTATGTGCCTTGACGATATGCCCAAGTGCGGAGCAGGAAAAAGCAGGGTAGTCGACTCAATAAAGAAAACCTATGATTGGGCAAAAAGATGCAAGAAATATCATGATGAAAACAAGAAAAAACAACTATTGTTTGGAATTGCTCAGGGCGGAGTTTACCCCGATTTAAGGGAAAAGGCTGCAAAGCAAATAAGCGAGATTGATTTTGACGGAATAGCATTTGGAGGGCTTGCATTGGGAGAGCCTGCAGAGCAGATGTTTAGGGCAGTTAGCACAGGACTTGCACACATGCCTGAAGAAAAGCCAAAATACCTCATGGGATTGGGAACTCCTTGGGAAATTGTCAATGCTGTTGCGCATGGAATTGACTGCTTTGACTCAAGATACCCCACAATGAATGCAAGGCACGGGCTTCTTTTTACAATGGGAGAGCCTGTAAAGATAGATGACAAAAAGTTTGCGCATGATGAAGCGCCAATAGAAGAAGGATGCGACTGCTATACATGCAAAAACTTCTCAAAAGCATATCTGCATCATCTTTCCAGGGCAAAAGCTCCTACTGGAATGAGGCTAAAAACAATACATAACATAAGGTTTATGGCAAGATTCATGGAAAGAATAAGAAAATCAATAAAGGAAAATGAATTTGATGAAATGCTCAAAAAGTTTTCTCTAAAACCTTAAAATCGCACTTGCACAATGCCTTGAATTTTTCTGCGTCTGCCTTATCGCCAACAATTGAGCCGTAATGAATAGGCACTGCAAGCTTTGGTTTTATTGCGTCAGCTGCACTTACTGCTTCTGCAGAATCCATTGTGTAGTTTCCGCCAATAGGCAGGAATGCAATATCGATATTTTTTAAATTTGACATTTCAGGAATTTTGTCAGTGTCTCCAGCATGGTAAATCCTTGTTTTGTTTACCTCCATAATATAACCTACCCATCCCTCTAACTTTTTGTGGAACTCCTTTCTGACATTATACGCAGGAACTGCCTCAACTTTTATTCCATCAACCTCATATTTCTTTCCAGGCTCTGCAAGAATTACCTCTTTTGCTCTTACCTTTCCTGAAAGCTTTGAGCTGCAATCAGGCGTTGCAATTATTGTTGTTGTATCTGTTGATATCTTTTTTAAGTCTGCAATGCTGCAGTGGTCGTAATGCGAATGCGTTATGAAAATTATATCCGCCTTTGGACCTCCCTGAATTTCATAAGGATCAATATATATTACCTTTCCATCTGTAATCCTGACAGAAGCGTGCCCAAGCCAGTCAACCTTTAATCCGTTTATTTCCATTTTCTAAAGAAGCTCGCCATCTTTTATAATAATTTCGCCGTCTGCGGTTATAGTTGGATTTTTGAATACGCCGTCAACGTGAATTGCGACGTCAACTGTGCCACCCATTCCGCTGCTGTTGCCGAATGCAATATGCGCAGTTCCGTAAACCTTTTCATCAACAAGAACTGAGCCTACAACATCCGCCTTCCTGTTTGTGCCTATGCC
>CAZLVM010000024.1:0-8419 GCA_964562875.1 uncultured Methanosarcinales archaeon
TTCTGGTTTATCTCCTTCAGGTAGATGCTCACAAGCCCTATCTTCTTGTATATTTCCTGCTTCAGCTTCTCAAGATTTGTTTCCTTGTCTGCTGATATTGAAATATCCGGCTTGACATGCTTTGAAATTTCATCAATCTTTTTCTTGCTTATCAGGTCTATTTTGTTTATTACAGTGATTCCAGGAATATAAACTCTGTTTCCTTCAATTGCATCAATGAACTGGTCTGGTGTTACATCTGTTCTTATGAGTATGTCTGCGTTGATAATTCCAAGCTCGTTTGCCATAGCTTTTATTGTTTCTTTTGTAAGCCAGGTTAGTTTTACAGTTGTGCCTACACCTATTCCCCCAAAAGGCTTTTTTGTTATCCTTACATCAGGCGCTCTTTCGTTCAGCCTTATGCCTGATTCGTAAACTTCTTTTGCAAGTATGTCATACTGCCCTGGCTTTTTTGCATCTACCATAATCATTATGAGATCAGCGCTTCTTATGACAGAAAGAACTTCTTTTCCCCTTCCTTTTCCTGACGCAGCCCCTGTCACAATTCCTGGCACGTCAAAAATCTGTATATTTGCCCCATTATATTCCATCATTCCTGGGATAACATCGAGGGTTGTAAAATCATAAGCCCCAACCTTGCTTTCTGCATTTGTAATTTTATTAAGTAATGTTGATTTGCCAACAGATGGGAATCCAAGAATAACAACAGTTGCATCTCCTGTCTTCTTTATTGAGTATCCTGTTGTCTTTCCTTTTCCTTTTGCCTTTTGCTCTTCTTTTTCCTTTAGCTTCGCAATCTTTGCCTTGACAAGCCCAACATGATGCTGTGTTTTTTTGTTGTATTTTGTTTTGGCAAGCTCTGCCTCAAACTCCTTAATCTTTTGGTCTGCGTCAGCGCTCACTGGCTTTGCCCCATCCTTTTCTTTTGATGCCTTATGAGTCATATCTTCATAACCTGCACTCCCACTATAAAAATTTAATCAATAATACCTCAATTAAGCAACATTTAAATACGAACATTAATATCTTTTTGCAATGGCAAATTGGATTGAGAGCGCTGCAAATGATGTTGTCGGTCTTGTTTCAGGCCTCCTCACAGACATTATAGTTGCAGTAATACTTGTCCTTCTTGGATTTATCATTGGAAGGGTTTTGGGAAGATTGGCTCAAAAAGCGCTTCACGAGATTGAAACTGACAGGGTTTTCAGGAAGACTGCAAATGCGAAATTTTCAATTGAAAAAATCACAGGAAACTTTGTAAAATACTTTACTTATTTCATATTTATTGTAATGGCTTTAAACCAGTTGGGCCTAACAACAACCTTGCTTCATATGATTTCAGCAGGAATAATAATACTTATTGTGCTTGCTTTTTTCCTGGGAATAAAGGATTTTGTGCCAAACTTCCTTGCAGGCCTTTCCATACACAGGAAGGGAATGATTGCAGAGGGAGACTGGATTAAGGTAAAAAATGTTGAAGGAAAGGTTGTAGGCATAGACCTTGTTGAGACAAGGATTGAGACAAAGTCAAAGGACACTATATATGTCCCTAATTCTGTTTTCACAAAAGAAGAAGTTGTCAAGTTCAAGAGAAAAAGATGAATCTTCAGGATAAGTTTAAGGCATGGATGAATGAAAGGACAAAGCTTGCCATATCTGTAATCTCGGAAAACGATATGAACATAGTGGGTGTTATTACAAATATCGGGGATGACTTTATAGAAGTTAGCGGAAAGTCAGGAGTAACAGTTATTCAAATAAATAAAATAGGCTATGTAAGAATCCATCAAATAAGGGAAAATTAATTCTTTACTGTTTCCAGCAAAGAAACAACATTAAACAGCTGTGTTCTTGTGTATGACTGCATGTTTATGTCTTCAGAAATTTCTTCCATTTCATGAAGCGCCTTGTTAACCTTGATTGATGTTTCTGTTTTCTCATTAAGAAGTCCAATTATTGACTCGATTTTTATCTTTACATTCTTTGGAACAGTGTTGTCGTCCCTGAGCTCGTTGAGAGCATCTATTGCTGATACCATTCCGTCTTCCATTTTTACTCACCATCCTTGTTCATTTTGCTGAGCACTTCTTGCTGCAGCGTCTTTGCTTTTTCTTTTATATTTTCTTCCTGCTTTTCTATTGAAGAAATCCTTAAATCGAGCATCTCTTTCTTTTCATTAAGTCCTTTTTCGAGCTCGTCCTTTTTGCTCTTGACCATTATGTTGCCGACAATTTTGTAAGCTTCTTCTGTTGTTTTCAGTTCATTAAGTGCTGACTCAACTTCAACAAGCTGTGCCTGAAGCTGCTGTTTCTGAACAAGAAAGTTTTGCATGTTCTGTTCAATCAGCTGGAGCCTTCCAATCTTTTCTTCAGTTTCTTTGTCCATTTTAAATTTCTCTTGATTTGCTGTACACAGCAATCACTTGGGTTATGGCGTTCATTGTTGCTCTGAATGCAACAGCATCATTCGCTTCAATTTCAATCTTAAGCCTATCCCCTTCTTTTGTAGCATTAAAATTTGACCGTTCCCTTATTATATTTTCAGGAAGCAGGCATTTTTGGATATCATCAGGATTTTCATCAATGAAAATCACTGCACTAAAACTCATCTTGCCTTTACCTTGGTGGCAGTTGATCTCTGTTTGAAAAGTATTTTGCTTCCGCAGTATGGGCATCTTACTCTCTTTCCCATTGTCTCTTCAGCTATTTTTTTATTGCAATAAAAGCATTTGTACTTTACCATTATTCAACCTCGCCCTTCTTTTTTTCGTTTTTTGCCGATGTTGATTCGTCCTGATCCCATGCTGCCTTTTCCTGTTTCTCAACATTGTCTTTGTATTTCTGAGGCTTTTCCTCTTTTTTCTTCTCTGTCTTTACTTCTTTTTCCATCTGTACTATTTCTTCTTTTGAAACTTCCTGTGTTATAATAATTTTCTTAGGAATAGTATATGCTTTGCCTGTGAATTTTGAGTCGCATTTCTTGCAGTTCCATATTCCTGCAGCAACTCTCCTGACAGCTACAGCACTGCAGAAAGGGCATTTATGCTTCTTTCTCTGCTCTGCTTCTATCTTTGCAACCTTCTGTTTTAGGCTTTTTCCGTATCTTGCGCCGAATCGTTTTGCAGATTTTAATGATTTGTCAAGTACCATTTATTTTGCCTCATGATATGGGGCTACCCGGAATTTCCCAGAACCACCCAAGTGGAGGATCTGTTTTGAACCGGGGTCATCTGGTCCCAAACCAGAAAGGATATCCAAGCTACCCCATAGCCCCACATATTCACTACAGAAAACAGGGTTCATTTTTAAAGGTTTCTAATTAGGCAACCTCTCGGCTATATAATTTTCACGGCAAACTTTATAAACCGTTACTTCAATCTTAATCCTATGGCATTAACATCAAAACAGAAGTTTGAACTGAAAAAATTCGTAAAAGACCTTGAGAGATATAGAGGCAGGCATACTGAACTGGTGACTGTTTATGTTCCTGAGGGCTATGACCTTAACAAGATTATAAATCACCTTTCTCAGGAGCAGGGAACTGCTGAAAACATAAAGTCCTCTGCAACAAAAAAGAATGTTATTGATGCCTTGGAAAGGATGATTCAGCATTTAAGGCTTTACAAGCAGACTCCTGAGCATGGTCTGGCTGCTTTCAGCGGTAATGTAGCAGAAAGAGAAGGCCAGTCAGATGTTCAGGTGTGGTCAATAGAGCCGCCTGTGCCTCTTAGGACAAGGATGTACAGGTGTGATAAGCTGTTCCATCTTGATATAATCAGGGGAATGATTGAAGTCAAGGAGATGTACGGCCTTGTTGTTTTGGACAGGAGGGATGCAACGCTTGCTTTTCTCAAGGGAAAGGTAATAATTCCGCTTGTAAAAACACATTCTGAAGTTCCTGGAAAGACAAGGGCTGGAGGTCAGTCATCCCAAAGGTTTGAAAGGCTTAGGGAAGGCGCTGCAAAGGCGCATTACAAGAAGATTGCAGAGTACATGAAAGAGCAGTTTCTTCCGCAGAAAGAGCTTAAGGGGATAATAATAGGCGGTCCAAGCGTAACAACAAATGATTTCATGAACCTGGACTATGTTACAGGAGACCTCAAAAAGAAGATAATAGCGGTCAAGGACTTAAGTTATACTGGCGAGTTCGGCCTGCAGGAGCTTTTGGACAAAAGCGGGGATGTGCTTGCAGAAGAAGAGGTTTCTGCTGAAAAGGAAATAGTGCAAAAATTTCTTGAGATGCTTGCAAAGAATCCTGGAAAAGTTACTTATGGGGAGGAAGAGGTGAAAAGTGCCCTGCAGGCAGGCGCTGTTGATATTCTGCTTATTTCAGAAAGTGTTGATGAAGATAAGATTGAGGAGTTTGACAAAATTGCCCAGAGCTTCGGAACTAATGTAAGGATAATATCAACAGACACTAGGGAAGGGGTTCAGCTGAGGGACCTTGGAAAGATTGCAGCCATACTAAGGTATGAGATGAGCTTCTAAAATGGACATGTTAGAAGAGGCGTTTGATGGCTTGAACACTGGAAAGCCGCTCAATTATGAGTGTTCAATAAAGTATTCTGGAAAATTTAAGGGATACAACGCAAATGTAAGGCTGTCTGGAAAAAAGCTGGTCTTTGGGCTTAGCAGAAATTGGCGGCAGGTAAGCAAGGACATAAAGATGGGGCTTATCCAGGAGCTGTTCTGCAAGATTATGCGTATAAGGAAATCAACCCAAAACATTGAGCTTTACCACATATTTTTGAAAAAGGTGCATATTGCAGTTCCAAAAAATAGGATTGACCCTGTATTGGAAGAGTCGTTTGAAAGGATTAATGAAAAATACTTTTCAGGAATGATTGAAAAGCCAAATCTTGTCTGGGGCCAGAAGTCATTCAGGAAGTTTGGCTCTTATGATTATGGCTCTGACACTATATCTATAAGCAGGTCGCTTGAGCCTGTTCCAAATCTTCTTGATTATGTAATGTATCATGAAATTCTTCACAAAAAGCACAAGTTCACAACATCAAAGGGCAGAACAAGGCATCACACTTCAGATTTCAGGAAAAGCGAGAGGATGTTTGAGGGCTCTGAGCAGATGGAGAAAATGCTGGGCCGCCTCGCGGCCAAAAGAAAGATTTTTTCCATATTTGGATTCTAGCAAGTATTTGCTTGTTTACCAAACAAAACTTTTATAAATGCCTTGATTTCCCTTATATTACATTACACAAATGGTGATAAGATATGGTTGAAGGAGATACAAAAAAAGCTAGTGTTGCTTCATTGCAGAGAGGCAGTTATATTGTGATTGACGGCGCTGCATGCAGGGTTAGTGATACTTCAACATCAAGGCCGGGAAAGCACGGCCATGCAAAGGTAAGGCTTGTTGCTATTGGATTGATTGATGAGAAAAAAAGGGATATAGTCATGCCAGGGCATGATCAGGTTGATGTTCCTGTTGTGGACAAGAGGTCAGCGCAGGTGCTGTCAATAAACGGAGACATGGCAAATATTATGGACTCCGAGACATACGAAACAATTGATCTCAAAATACCTGCTGAATTAAAGGATGAAGTTAAGGAAGGAGTTCATGTGATGTACTGGGTTATACTAACAGATAAGGTAATGAAACAGGTTAAAACAAATTAAGATATAAGAAAAATGGTAAAATTTCCAGAAGCGGATGCAAGACTTTTTTACAGAAAGTTTGTATGCAAGAAGTGCAAGAGTGTAGTTAAGGCTTCAAGCCTGGATGTTATAGCAGGCAAAATTAAGTGCAGAAAATGCGGAAGCCATGCATTAAGAACAAAAAGGAAGAAGTGATTCTCCCTTTAAAAAAGAGGAACCAATGGATTTTCAGACGATAGCCGCATTTATCTTCATTTCTTTAATGCTTATCTTCATGTATATCAAGAGAAAGCATATCTATGTCCAAAAGATTGCATTTCCTTTTCTTTATTTTGTCATGTACAAAACAAAAGCAGGGATAAGGCTGATGGAAAAGCTGGCCAATAAGTTCCCGAGGTCAGTAAGATATCTTGCATATGCAGGCATAGGGGTTGGCTTTTTGGGCATGGGATTCATAGCATTCATGCTTGTCTATAATTTGATTAACCTTTTCCTTGTGCCTTCTGCTGTTCAGGGGGTTGCTCTTGTTCTTCCTTTCAAAATTAAGGGAAGCTTTTATGTTCCTTTCTTTTACTGGATAATATCAATATTTATCATAGCGGTCGTGCATGAGTTTTCCCATGGAGTTGTCGCAAGAGCTTACGGATTAAAAATCAAGTCAAGCGGGATTGCATTCCTGGGTATTGTTGTTCCTGTTCTTCCTGCTGCTTTTGTAGAGCCTGACGAAAAAGAGCTTGAAAAAAGAAGCGCAAAGGAAAAGCTTTCAATTTATGCCGCAGGGCCGTTTTCAAATATTCTGCTTGCAGTTGTTGTGATTGTCATTTTCATATTTGTCCTTTCGCCAATGGCTGGGGCTGTTTTGAGCCCAAACGGAGTAAAAGTAACAAGCTTTATTGAAGGCAATGAGACATCGCCTGCAGAACAGGCAGGAATGATACCTGGAGATGTTATAGTAAGCATCAATGGAGTAAACATAACAACAGTCTATAATCTTTCTCTTATTTTGAACAATACAAATCCTGGAAATCGGATAATTCTTAACACAGAAAACATGTCGTATTCAGTTACTTTGGGAAGAAATCCTATCCATGAAAACAAGTCATATCTGGGAGTTTATATCCAGCAGAACACAGAAATAAACCAAAGCTTTGAGAAAAAATACGGCTCGTGGCTTGCAGTGCTCATAATATGGTTCATAGGTCTTTTCTACTGGCTCTATGTACTTAATCTTGGAATTGGACTGTTCAATCTTGTTCCTTTGGGGCCTATTGACGGCGGAAGAATGCTCCTTGCTGTTCTTAAGAAAAAATATCCTGAGCAAAAGGCGCTTAGCATATGGAAAGCAGTGTCTTCATTCTTTTTAATGATAATCTTAATAAACCTAGTATTCGCTTTCTTGAGATAAGATGGTATCAGTTGTGCTTGTGGAAGCAGAAAACCCTGGAAATATAGGCGCTATTGCAAGGGTAATGGCTAATTTTGGCTTTAAGGATTTAATCCTTGTAAACCCTAAGTGCAATCATCTTTGCCAGGATGCCAGAAACCGTGCAAAGTGGGGCAATGATGTCCTGAAGAATGCAAAAAAGAAGTCCTGGAAACAGGTTTTGAAGATGCACACCAAGATTGCCACAACATCCAAATTAGGCAACGACTATAACATTCCCCGCAGCCCATTAACCTCTGAACAGCTTCCCAAAACCCTGCAAAAGAAAAAGGATATTGCCTTGATATTCGGCAGGGAAAGTAATGGATTAACCAACAAGGAAGTGGAAGAATGCGATTTTGTTGTTGCAATTCCGTCTTCAAAAAAATATTCTGCGCTAAACCTCAGCCATGCAGTTGCAATACTTCTTTACGAGCTTGCAAAGTCCAAGGAGCACATAAGCAGCCACATAGTGTTTGCGTCAAAGGCAGAAAAAGACCAGCTAATGAAACTCCTGAAAACAGCCCTAAAGAAAATGGAGTTCACAACACCAGAAAAGCGACAGACCCAGGTAAAAGTCTGGAAGCGAATGCTCGGCAAGTCCTTCCTCACAAAAAGGGAAGCTTACGCATTAATGGGATTCTTCAAGAAAATAAAATGAAATTCAATAAACTTATACCTGAGTTGTATGTTTATGATATTGAAAAAAGCAGTAAATTCTATGTGGATATTCTTGGTTTTAAGGTAGAGTATGAAAGAAAATCAGATAAATTTATTTTTCTTTCATTAAATGGAAGTCAAATAATGATTCAACAGCAAAATGAAACTTGGAAAACAGGAAGTCTTGAGCATCCTTATGGGAGGGGTATCAATTTTCAAATTGAAGTTGAAAATGCAGGTTCATTAATCAAATTATTAAAGGACTCAAATTGGCCAATTAAGGTTGAACTTAAGGAAAGCTGGTATGAAATAAATGGTGTTAATCATGGCCAAAAAGAATTTTTGGTTATGGACCCTGATGGGTACCTTCTAAGATTTTTTGAAGATATGGGAATTAAGAAAATATAGGTAATGCTGCCAAGCTAAGAAGAGCTAATACTGCCAATAAGATAATAGTCATTGCCACCCAGCGAAGTACTCAATTTAAACATTAATCTCTGCGTGTGACTCCTTTTTAGAAACAATAGCAAATATATCACGTAGCATGGCAATGGCTTAGATTGCCACCAAACTTATTAGAGTCATTGCCGCCTAGCGAAAAAGAGCCGATACTGCCAAACTTATTAGAGCTGTTGCCACCAAGCGAAGTACTTATTCTAAACATCCATATCTGCGTGTGACTCCTTTTTGGAAGCAGAAATAGAAACACCACGAAGCGTGGCAA
>CAZLVM010000025.1:0-4460 GCA_964562875.1 uncultured Methanosarcinales archaeon
GATGTTTAGATTAATTACTTCGCTGGGCGGCAATGATTTTTGTTCGCTTGGCAGTATCGGCTATTATTTTATTGGCAGCATTGGCTCTTCTTAGTTTGGTGGCAATGGCAAATATTATCTTCTCCAAATAAGGACTATACTTATCAGTGCCAGTATGAATATAATGAAAAAAGGAATTACTCCTTTCATCTTCTCGTTTCTTTCAAATGATGGAGAGGGATTGGATGATGTTCCACTGCTTTTTACCTTGAAACTTATCCCTAGATAGCTGTCATTTTCAATATTTACATTTTTTTCTGCGTAGCCCTGGCTATTTGCTGAATTTTCGCATCCAAGACCAAGCATCCTTGACTTGATTATAATATCTTTAGCGCTTTTTGCAGGAGTAAATGACTTTTTATTGAGATTTGTTGTGTTGAGTCTTGGCTTTATTATGTTCCCGTTAATATCTTCAATCCAGTATTCTATTATGAAAGATGATGTTTTAGGGGAAATTTCATGAGAGAAAAAAACTTTTCCGTCAGATACTTCATGAGTTATTTCAAGAGAAACATTACAGTAAGCAAAAACAGATGGGCTTGCTATAACCACAAGAATCAAAGCCAAAAGGAATTTGCATTTCATAGATAAAATGCATGAAAACATATTAATAAAGATTAGCAGGGAAAAACCGAAAAGATTTTGATTTTAAATCATTAAAATTATTTCCAAACACCTAATATTTTTTCACCGCACTGACATTTCCCGCTTTTCAAATTGTTTTTTGAAACTTCAAACCACTTTCTTTCTATGGCCAGCTCTCCGCATTTTGGACAGTATGTACTTGATTCTTTTTCTGCCCTCACATTGCCAATGTAAACATGGTTTATTCCTGATTTTTTTGCAACATCATAAGCTTTTGTGAGCGTTGAAACAGGAGTAGGGGAAGTGCTTTTCATATTATATGCAGGATAAAACCCGCTGAAATGAATAGGGACATTATTCCCAAGTTCTTTGACAATCCATTCACACATCTTTTTTATTGTATTCATGCTGTCATTATGCTTTGGAATGATTAGATTTGTTATCTCAAGCCATGTTTTTTTCTTATTTATTGTTTTCAATGTCTCAAGCACCGGCTCAAGCCAAGCAGTTGTTGTTTTTCTGTAAAAATCATCTGTAAAACCCTTTAAATCAATGTTTGCTCCATCGATATATTTGCATAATTCAACCAAAGGCTCCTGCTGAATAAACCCATTGCTTACAATCACATTCTTCAATCCCTTCTTTTTTGCAAGCTTTGCAGTATCAAGGGCATACTCATAAAACACAATTGGTTCGTTATAGGTATACGCAATGCTTTTGCATCCTGCCTTAACTGCTGCATTTACAACATCCTTTGGCTCGGCATGCTCTGAAATAACATCTTCAGGAAATGCCTGCGCAGTTGACCAATTCTGGCAGAATTTGCAGTGCAGATTGCACCCTGCAGTGCCTATGGAATATGCATATGTGCCAGGAAGAAAATGAAAAAGTGGCTTTTTTTCTATTGGGTCAACAGCAGCTGCGCAAGGAGATGCGTACGAAAGCGAAAAAAGCTTTCCCTGCCTGTTTTCCCTTACCCTGCAGTTCCCCCTCTTATTCTCATTGATTATGCAATTTCTTGGGCAGAGGCGGCATTGAACTGACTTATTACCATGCTTTTCATAGAACATAGCCTCTTTCATTTTTTGTGCTCTTTGATTGCCCTATCAACTATCTGATCAGGCCATCCGCTGCCAACCAGCCCTTTCCTTATCTTAGACATCTTAAATCCTTTATTCAGATTTACACCTATTGCCTTTTGAAGTATTGAAAGATTAACATCTTCTATTGTATCATCAACTGCCTCTTTAGGCCATCCTCTGTTCACAAAAACATCCCTTAAATTTGCCTCGTCAAAACCCTGCATTATATTCTTTTCAACAGGCTCCCTAAGCATTGAATCATTAATTTCCTTTAGCGCCTGGTTTACCAAATAATCAGCCCATCCCTGTTCAATAAGAACGTTTCTTATGTCTGTTTCTTTGACTCCCCTCACAATATCTCTTTGTATTGCTGTTTTTAGACTTGCAAGCTGAGTGTATTCCATTGCCTTGGACTTTCTCTTGCCAACTGTCCTCATAACTGCAATGCTCCCTGTAAGCACAAGAGTAAACATAAGAACTGCTATCGCAAGCTCCCAAGGACCAACACCAAATAGTTCAAACCCTTCATCTATTGGAGCAGGCGGAGGCAAAACAGGCTCTGGAGGCCTTATAGGCTGTTCAACAACAGGAGGAGGCATAACACAATCCTTTTCGGTAGCAGGTCTGCCTGACATTATCCCACAATCGTTATAATCATCACAAGGTCTTGTTTGAGTTCCTGCTTCACATTCTGTCCAGCCATTGCATACCCAATCTGGAATACAAACTTTTGGCTGACAGAACCCTCCAAGACACTCAGTATTTTCAGAGCAGAGAAGCTCATTTCCCCATTCAAGGCAAGAATCAGTATCATAATTTCCGCATGTAACCACACCATTTTCTGTTGTACAACCTTTTGCACCATCAATACATTCATCGTTGCAAGAGCTGCTTCCGCCTCCGCCTCCTCCACTACTGGAAGTTCCTCCGCCTGGAGCGGTTATCGATACTGTTTGAGAATAGTTTGCAACTTCACCATAAAAGTCAGTTACAGTTAATTTTACTGTGTATGAGCCATAGCTTAAATAAGTATGATTTAGGCTTGTTGTATTTGATGTGTTTGTGATGCTATCCCCAAAGTCCCAATTGTAAGTCAGGCTGTCATTTATTGCGCTTGCATCAACATTTAAGTCAGAAACGCTGCTTATGAAATTAAAATTTAGGCCTGAAGAAACTGAAGTGAAACTTACCTCAGGAGGATAGTTAAGCACAAACCAAAGTGATTGAGTTGGAATAGCTATGGTTCCATTAGGATATGTTAATGAACCTGCATGGAAAGTCCAGCCAGTTACATTACAGTTTGTACCGTTTGTTTTCCTTACCCAAGCATCAGCAATAGCACATGTGGTAAGGTTTGAATAGTCTACAGTACTGTTTGTAATATTTGAATAGTCAACATTTGAACTTGTCACTTCAGATCCATCCATAATTCTTGCGCTGTTAGCACTGAATGTGATTCCTGAAACTCCTGTAGTGCTAAGCCCTCCTGAAACACTTAAATCAATGTTTGAATTTTCAATATAACAGTCAGATGCCTCATAGTTTACAACATGTGAATTTATCACAATGCAGTTTGTTAATGTTGAACCACTTACTGTTGAATTTGTGATATTTCCAGTGTCTATAGTACTATTAAGGATTGTTGAATCAGTTATGTTTGAGGTGACAATTGTACTGTCATTTATTATTATGCCATAACTTCCATTATAATAGTGCCCATCTATTAATGAATTCATTATTGTACTGTTACCAACAAGCACTGTCAAGGTTACAACAACTGTTTTGCTTGTGCCGCTTTCGTCAATTGCAGTTATGTTTGTATAATTTGTGCCTATATAGTCTTCTTGAGGCTCAATTATTACAATCCCTGTATTGTTGTCAATGTGGAAAGTGAAGTTGTCAAGAGCTGTTGCTGTGAAATTAAGGTCTTCACCATCAACATCCACAAAATAATAGCTTAGATTAAGCGTGCCATTATTGTTTTTAACCATATACTGAGTTGGTATGTTTTTAATTAGATAAGGCGGATCATTAACAGCGGTTATTGTGAGAGTTACGTTATTGCTTTCTGCTGTTCCGAGGACGTTTGTTGCTGTGAAAGTTACATAGTTTACGCCTGTGAAATTTGCATTAGGATTCATTGTTGCCAGCCCGCTTCTTGAAGAGTATCTTGCTATCTTGTTCGCGCTATTTCCTCCAGCACTGTCAAATTCTCCTCCGACGTACAAATCACTATCATGAACTGCAAGGGAATGCACTATAGTGCTTGTGCCCCCACCAACAGCACTCCAATCACTCCCATCCCATTTAGCAGTGCGATTAACGCTAACACCACCAGCACTAGTAAAGTATCCCCCAGCATACAAATCACTATCATAAACAACAAGAGCCTCTACCGCATTATTCATTCCACTGCCTATAGCACTCCAATCACTCCCATCCCATTTAGCAGTGTAATTAGCGCTAACACCACCAGCACTAGTAAAAATACCTCCAGCATACAAATCACCATCATAAACAACCAAAGAATACACATCAGAATTCACCCCATCGCCCATAGCACTCCAATCACTTCCATTCCATTTAGCAGTATTATTAGCGCTAACACCACCAGCAGAAGTGAACTCTCCTCCAGTATACAAATCACCATCATAAACAACCAAAGAAAGCACATCACCAATTATTCCACTGCCCATAGCACTCCAATCACTCCCATCCCATTTAGCAGTGCGATTAACGCTAACACCACCAGCA
>CAZLVM010000025.1:4560-8374 GCA_964562875.1 uncultured Methanosarcinales archaeon
AACACCACCAGCACTAGTAAAACTACCCCCAGCATACAAATCACCATCATAAACAGCTAAGGAATTTATGAAACTATTCATTCCACTACCTATCGCACTCCAACTAGTACTATTCCACTTAGCAATACGGTTGGCACTAACACCACCTGCACTAGTAAACCACCCACCAGCATACAAATCCCCATCATAAACAACAAGAGCCTTTACAGTGTCATTCATCCCTCCACCGACGGCGCCCCAGTCTTTACCTGTTTCTATTGTGATGTTAGGGGTACTGGTTACTGTGAAGGTCATTATCATGTCATCAAAGTAATCGTAAAGATTTATGGAAGTAGACGAGTCCTCGCCCCATGTAATGTTGGGGATTGTGTATCTTAGGTAAGGAGTGTATGAAACATTCTTGACAACTGTGATGTTTATGGCAACAGTTCCTGATGAGCTTTCGTCTTCTGCTGTAAGGTTAATCCACTCGCTGCCGTACCACCAAGTGTCGGGGATTATTTTTGCTTCTCCTGTAATAATGTTTAATTCAATTGCGATGTTTGAGTTTGAAGGCTGGGTGTAATAGTAAACAGCTCCATTATCGGGGTCGTATACATAATTAGATGCATTAAATGTGTAGTTTGTATCCCTCTTGATGGTAATATTAAGAGTTGGAGATACCACTATTACTGAGTCCGCCACTTGATTAAGGGAAATAACAAATTCATTGGTCTGAGTTGAAAGGCCTCCTGCATCTGTTACATTCACTATGAAAGATTCATACCCATTCCAGTGCCGAGTTGGAACAAAAATATTGTTCTATTTGAATAATACTTCACGTTAAAGTTTGTAGGACGACTTGCAAGAGAAATATTAAGGTTTGTTAAATCGTCATCAACATCAGCACAATACCCACCCATATCAAATGAAATATTTGTATCTTCATCCTGCAAGATATTATATGTATAATTGCAAACAGGCGCGTCGTTTACAGGATTTATTGTTAATGCAACATAGTTACTGCTTGTTGCAAGCTTGTAGTCATGCGCTGTGAATATTATGTATCTTGCGCCATTCCAGTCTTTTGCAGGGATGAGTGTTGCCCTGTCTGTCACATTGTCTATGATTACTGTTATGTTGCTGTCTTTTATCGCACCAACAAACTGATATGTGAAATTTATGTCATCCCCTTCAGGATCTGAAAAATAATCAGTAAAATTAATTGTGAGATTGTTGTCCTCATTCCAAGTTTGAGCAGGTATTGGACCTGAGAAAACAGGGGCAAGATCTGCTTTGACAGTCAACACTATTATGTTTGACCAAATTGTTTCGTTGCCGTCTGAAACATTGAGCCTTATACCGCACTGCCCAAACCAATTAAGATCAGGAATCAACTTAAGATCAATCTGCGACGAAGCAGAATGGCTTATATTGAATGACATGTCTTTACAGCTAAGATTTATCACTGAATAAATCAGTGTTGCGTTATCTGCATCAAAGAAATAGTGACCAATATCCTCAAAAGTATAGTTCCTGCTTTCCCTCCATATAATTTCTGCAATTGGTCCGTTTACAAACTGAGGAAATGTTGTATTTTCAACAACTAGGTACTGGTTGTACCTGAAATCTGAAACGCTGAATACCATTGTACAATTACTGCTGCAAATGTTTTCATTGCCTGTTGAATAAGGGTACGAAACTACTGAACATACTGATGATGGACATGCTACTCCACTATCAGTCATGATTACCGGATTATAGAAGCTTAAATTCCTGAGAGTAATTGTTGCAGACTGATCCAGGCCAGGCATTCTTGTGCTGTTTATGAAAATACTTGTAGTCCCAAAATTTATATTATCAGAATTGCTCCAACTAAGGTTGGTGTTTGTAACATTCACATTGCCGCTAAATTCAATCTTTCTGTATGGGAGAATTTCAAGAACAACATTTCCCACACTCTCTACACTACTCAAGACCCTTCTGCTGAAATTTGTAGTATTGCCATTAAAAGATAATACATTTGGAGCTGCGTCTGCAGCAGTTATAACTGGGATTTGATGTTTATAATTACTTATACCCACAATAAAATTATTTTGTGAATCAAAAGACTTAATTTCGCAAGTACTGCATTTTGCCCCATTAAGATAAACCTCCGGATAAGTATAACTTAAGTTGTAGAATGTGATATTTGCAGATTTGTTTAATCTTGGCTCGCTTGCAAAGTCAAAAGAAACTCTACTTTCAGTTATGTTAAGATACAAAGTTGCATTAAGTTTTGAAACATTTACTGATTGTGTGTACTCCACCCTTCCGTAAGGCAATATTTCAAAAACAATTCCTGCTGCATTTTCTATGTCTCCTGTGAAATCTCCAAGCCCTCTTGTAAAGTTGGTTGTTTCACCATTGAATTTTGAAGTGTTTGGAGCATATTCAGCAGCAGAAGTGCCCCCATCAGACGCCTGTGTTATTGTGAATTTTAAATAATCATTTGGATAGTATGAATTAAATGCGCATGAGCTGCCCTCGCATCTGACCCCCTCAGTTTCAATAATTGGGTAGATCATGTTAAGGTTGTACAGCCCTGCTTCATAGCTTTTGTTTAGCCTTGGCTCTGAAGTTATTTCCAGCTCAACATAGTTATGCCCTAAAACAACATTATCATCAACACTCATATTCGTGAAGTTTACAGGCACCAAGAACTTTACATACCCAATCCCAGACTTCCAAAACTCTGCGTTATTAACTGCAGTTATATCTGAAATTTCCATATACCTTGTAAAATTTGTTGAAAGAGTCTGGTTATAATTATTAAAAAGAGGCGCAACATCCATTGATGAGTATGCTGTCACATCATTTTCGTCAAATCCTGAAACAGAGTAAGTCAAAGTTCCGCCTTCATAGGATATGAATGTGCAGCCATTTCCCTCGCATAAGTTGCCGTTCTTTGTAGCTATTGGATATGTGTAATCGAGATTGTAAAATGTGAGTGTTGCAGTCTTGTTAAGCTGCGGCAACCCAACTACATTTATGCTTATGTTGTTTTGTGTTATGTTAACATAATCATCAAGATTAACTCCTGTAAAGTTAACCGGACCAGGGTAAAATATTTTTCCATAATTACATAATTCGATTACCACATTTGTAAGTGAATCAAGGTCTGTTAAATCATCAAACTTTGTTGTGTCACAAAGGAATCTTGAGTATTCAACGCCTGCAGCTATTGAAGTGCAGTCAGCGCAATTCCCCTGATCTTCGCTTATTGCGCAGAAACTGTCGTGATTACATGAGGAACAATCCTTCGGGCAGGTTGCATAGGTTTCACTGTAAGGATATTCCATCGAACATCTCAAATCCCCACATTCATGCTTAAGATAATAAGGAAAACCACAGGTTTCAATCTGGCCAAGGTAAGCATCAAAGCCAAGCCCTTTGTCAAGGGATTTTTCATAAACCTCAAATTTTGCATTAAAATCAACAAGAGGAGTCCAGTAGCTTGGACCGTAAGAACCGTTAACAGCAATTACAAGAGCAGAATCTGTGCCGTTTATAACACTATCATTATTTACATCTAGCGTATCGTTGAAATCAAAAGTGTTGCCTGTGTATGTTCTGAAGCAAAGAGGCGTCACGCCAGCAGTCCATTTGTATTCTGCTGAAGAGGAATTGTAAAAAAGTGTTCCGCTGTTTTCTGAATAGCCAGAACATTGTGACCAGTTGTATATCTTAGTGCTTCCAGCTGATGTCTTATCAGCTGAAACAACAACGGCATAGCTTGCTCCTGCAGTAAGGAAAGCTGTAGGGCTGAATTCCACAAGGGTCCAATTAAAATGCG